>CAJXMR010000007.1 GCA_913056305.1 uncultured Ralstonia sp. | reverse complement strand
TTGCGGGCGGTTATGCAGCGGGCTACTACAGCTACAAGTGGGCCGAGGTGCTGTCGGCAGATGCCTATGCGGCCTTTGAAGAGGCCGGCAAGCTGAGCGGCTCGGTGCTCGACGCCGAGACCGGCGCGCGCTATCGCCGCGAGGTGCTGGCCGTCGGCGGCAGCCGCCCGGCGATCGAGTCGTTCACGGCCTTCCGCGGCCGCGCACCGTCGATCGACGCGCTGCTGCGCCACGGCGGCATGGTGGTGACCGCCGAGCCAGTCTGACCGGCAACGCCCTCGCCGAAACGCCGCTTCGTGCCACGCGCCGAAGCGGCGTTTTTTATTGCGGCAAGCGAAAATCCACCCGCTCCGGGCGACCCGGCAACGACAACGTTGCGTGCGGCGCAGGCGTACGCGCCACCACCTTGCCCCGCCGCATCACCAGCGTGCGCGCCGCGCGCAGGCGGACCGCCTCGATCGGGTCGCGCGCATCGAGCATCACCAGATCGGCATGACAGCCCGGGGCGATGCCGTAGCCTTCAAGGCCGAGGATGCGCGCGGGGGTTTCCGTCACCGCGGCAAAACACTGGCGCATGGCGTCCTGCCCGGTCATCTGCGCGACGTGCAGGCCCATGTGCGCCACCTCCAGCATGTCGCCAGAACCGAGGCCATACCACGGGTCCATCACGCAATCGTGGCCGAAGGCAACGTCGATGCCGGCGGCCAACAGCTCGGGCACGCGCGTCATGCCGCGCCGCTTCGGATACGTGTCGGAGCGCCCCTGTAGCGTGATGTTGATCAGCGGATTGGCGATCGCCGCCACACCCGCCTCGCGCATCAGCGGCAGCAGCTTGCTGACGTAGTAGTTGTCCATCGAGTGCATCGACGTCAGGTGCGAGCCCGCCACGCGGCCGTGCAAACCCAGGCGATGCGTTTGCGCGGCGAGCGTCTCGATGTGGCGCGAAAGCGGATCATCGGACTCATCGCAATGCATGTCGACGCGCAGGCCGCGCTCGGCCGCCAATTCGCAGAGCAGGCGGACGGACTCGGCGCCGTCGGCCATGGTGCGCTCGAAGTGTGGGATGCCGCCGACCACGTCCACCCCCATGCCGATGGCGCGCTTGAGGTTGTCGAACGCGCCGGGGCTGCGCAGCACGCCGTCCTGGGGGAACGCTACCAGTTGCAGGTCCAGGTACGGCGCGACCTGCCGCTTGACGTGCAGCAGTGCCTCGACCGCCAGCAGGCGTGCATCGCACACGTCCACGTGTGAGCGGATCGCCAGCAGGCCTCGCGCGACCGCCCAGTCGCAGTAGCGCAGTGCGCGTTCGACCAGCGCTTCCTGCGTGAGCGTCGGTTTGAGCTCGCCCCACAGCGCGATGCCTTCGAGCAGCGTGCCCGATTGGTTCACCCGCGGCAGGCCGTAGGACAGCGTCGCGTCCATATGGAAATGCGCGTCGACAAAGGGCGGCGAGACCAGCGCGCCGGCCGCGTCGATCTCTTCGGCGCCTTGCGCAGGCAGGTTGGATTGCACAGCGTCGATGCGCCCGCGTGCGATACCGATATCGATGCCGGTACGCCCGTCGGGCAGGCTGGCGTTGCGAATCACGTAATCCATGAGGACTCCCGTTCAGTCGATGCCCTCAATCTACCGCAACGCTTGATGGCACAATAGCGCTCGATTCGAACGGCGCAGCGTCGCCCCGCCGCTGCCCACTGCAAGGACCGATTCCCCATGCGCGTCGCCACCTGGAACGTCAACTCCCTCAAAGTCCGCCTGCCGCAGGTGCTGCAGTGGCTGGCCGAGCGCGAAGCCGACGCCACGCCCGTCGACCTGCTCTGCCTGCAGGAACTGAAGCTACCGGATGACCGCTACCCGCTGGCCGAGCTCGATGCCGCTGGTTATGCCTCCCTGTTCACGGGCCAGAAAACCTACAACGGCGTGGCCATCCTGGCGCGCAAGGCCGCGCTGCCCGAGGGGCGCGACGTGGTCAAGAACATCCCCGGCTTTGCCGACGAGCAGCAGCGCATCGTGGCGGCCACCTACGACGCCGCCAGCGGCCCGGTGCGGGTGATTTCCGCATACATCCCCAACGGCCAGGCGCTGGATTCTGACAAGATGGTCTACAAGATGCGCTGGCTGGCCGCGCTGCAAGACTGGTTGAAGGCCGAGATGACCGCGCACCCGCGCCTGATGCTGCTGGGCGATTTCAACATCGCCCCGGAAGATCGCGACGTGCACGACCCGAAGAAGTGGGAAGGCCAGAACCTGGTGTCGCCGGAAGAGCGCGCGGCATTTCGCGCGATGCAGGAAGCCGGCCTGGTAGACGCCTTCCGCATGTTCGAGCAGGAAGACAAGCAGTTCTCGTGGTGGGACTACCGGATGTTTGGGTTCAAGCGCAATGCCGGCCTGCGCATCGACCACATCATGCTGTCGCCCGAGCTCGCCCGCCGGTGCGAGTCGTGCCACATCGACCGTGTGCCGCGCGGCTGGGAACAGCCGTCCGACCACACGCCCGTGGTGGCCGCCCTGCGCGACGCATAAGGCAGGCACCCGGCATGGCTTCCACCTTCAAGCACCGCAACCTGCCGCACCTGCTGCTGCGCGCCCGCGAGACCTTCATGGCGCGCTTCCGCCCGATCCTGCGCGAGCATGGCGTGACGGAGCAGCAATGGCGCGTGCTGCGCACGCTCAACGACACCGGCGACATGGAGCCCAACCAGCTCGCCGACGCCTGCCTGATCCTCAGCCCGAGCCTGACGCGCATGCTGGCCACCATGGAGCAGACCGACATGATCGTGCGCACGCGCTCGTCGGTGGACCAGCGCCGGCAGACGATCTCGCTCACGCCCAAGAGCCGCAGGTTCCTGGCCGACGTGGAACCGCAGGTGGATGCGGAATACGCGCGGATCGAGTCGCAGCTCGGGCGCGCGCGACTGGATGCGCTCTATAGCGCGATCGACGAGTCTATCCAGATCATCGAGGCGCACGGCACCGACGAGCGTGTCGCCGGCGACGACTGACCGTCAATACACCGCGCCGGCTTGTGTCGGCTTACCCGCCTCGCCGCCAGAGAACGACCGTGCCAATTGCTCGGCGCTACGCGCCAGCAGCGTGACATCCGTCCCCACCGCAACAAAGGTCGCCCCGAGCGACAGATAGTGGCGCGCCTGCGCCGGATCGGCCGACAGGATGCCCGCTGCCTTGCCTGAGGCAACGATGCGACGGATGGTGTCATCGATGGTCTTGCGCACCTCGGGATGGCCGGGCTCGCCCAGGTGGCCCATCGACGCCGCCAGGTCGGCTGGGCCAATGAAGACGCCGTCCACGCCGTTCACGGCCAGGATGGCATCGAGGTGTTCCACGCCGCGCGGCGTTTCCACCTGCACCAGCGTGCACATCTCGGCGTCGGCGCGGCGGACGTAGTCGTCCACGCGGCTCCAACGGGACGCACGGGCCAGTGCGCTGCCCACGCCGCGAATGCCATTGGGCGGGTAGCGCATCGCCTCCACAGCTGCGCGTGCTTCCTCGGCGCTCTGCACCATCGGCACCAACAGCGTCTGCGCACCGATGTCGAGCAGGCGCTTGATCTCGACCGCATCGTTCCAGGCCGGGCGCACGATCGGGTGCGACGGGTACGGCGCCACCGCCTGCAATTGCGCCAGCGTCGACTGCAACTGGTTGGGCGCATGCTCGCCGTCGATCAGCAGCCAGTCGAAGCCCGCCCCGGCGACGATCTCCGCCGGATACGGATGCGCCATCGCCAGCCACAGACCGATCTGCGGCCGCTTCTCAGCCAGCGCGCGCTTGAAGTGGTTCACCGGAAGCTGCATGTCGTGGGCGTCCTGTCAGAGTTAGACGGTTAAACGAAATGGCAGGCGATGCTGCCGAGCGGGCCGTAGTCGCAGTGGAATGTATCACCGGGGCGGGCGGGCACCGGCCGAGTGAACGAGCCACCCAGGATCACCTGCCCCGGCTCCAGCGCCACGCCGTGCGGTGCCAGCTTGTTGGCCAGCCACACCACGCCGTTGGCCGGATGGTTCAGCACGCCGGCCGCCACGCCCGTCTCTTCGATGACGGCGTTGCGCGACAGGATCGCGCTCACCCAGCGCAGGTCCACATCGCGCATGCGGATTGGTCGGCCGCCCATCACCACGCCGGCGTTGGCGGCGTTGTCGGCGATGGTGTCGAACACCTTGCGCGGCCGGCCGCTGTCCGGGTCGATCGACTGCGAGCGCGCATCGATGATCTCCAGCGCCGGGATCACGTGATCCACGGCCTCGTACACATCGAACAGCGTCACCTCCGGCCCCTCCAGCCGCTTGCCGAGCACGAAGGCCAGCTCCACTTCCACGCGCGGCACGATGAAGCGCCCAGCGGGAATCTCGCTGCCCTCGGCAAAGAACATGTCATCGAGCAGCGCGCCATAGTCCGGCTCGTCGATCTGCGACGACTGCTGCATCGCGCGTGAGGTCAGGCCAATCTTGTGGCCCTTCAGACGCCGCCCTTCGGCCAGCTTCATCGCCACCCATTCGCGTTGGATGGCGTAGGCATCGTCGATGGTGATGTCCGGGTGGTCGAGCGAGACTTGGCGGATTTGCTTGCGATCGATCTCTGCTTGGTGGAGATTGCGCGCAATCAGCCGATGAGGAACATGAGGAATGTTTGACATGGATTACGCCTTGCGAAAGCGAGCATGAATGTTGTTGTGCTTGTAGCTGCCGCCCTCGTCGAACTCGGTCAGCTCCATCGACAGCGCGAGGTAGCGCTTGGCGAAGGCGTCGGCAAAATGCACCTTGATCGCTTCGAACAGCGCGTCGCAGGCGGCTTTCTTGACCTCGGCCGAGCGCCCAGCGCCGATCTTCATCGTCACGTGGACGAAGGCGTCGTCTTCCTTGCCGTCGGCAACGCGGTATTCCGTCAGCTTGATGGCGCGCGAGCGGATGCCGCCGGTCGGGAACACGCCGTTCTGCGCGATCAGCGTGGCGTTGATGGTCTCCAGCAGCTGCGGGATGCGGGCGTCGTCGCCCAGGTTGTCGGTGTATTCGACGATCACGTGCGGCATGGTGGTCTCCTGCTCATGCCCGCTGTGGCAGCGGGAAGATCGCGTTGATCTGGCCGGTGCCGGAACTCGGGAAGTAGTCGGTAACGATCTCCACGCCCTTGTCATAGGCATCCCACCCGAGCAGGCCGAGCAGCATCGCCGTGTCGTGCATGCCGCCTTCGCCGCAGCACAGCGTGGCGAACTCGGGCAGCATGGCGCAGAAGGTCTTCCAGTCGCCCTGCTTCCACAAGTCGACCACGCGCAGGTCGACCTGCTTGTAGAACTCGCGGCTGATCTTGTGGATGGCGTCTTCCGGACTGCCGTTGTCATTGAAGCGGTGCGACAGCGAGCCACTGGCGAAGAACGCCACGGTGCTGTCGCTGGCCTCGATGGCCTTGAGCAGGGCTTCGCCGAAGCGGCGGCTCTCGTCCAGTTGGTGCCATGCGCACCAGCCGGCGATCGATACGACCTTGAAATGCTGGTCGCTGTTCATGTAGCGCATCGGCACCAGCGTGCCGTATTCGAGGTCCAGGCTATTGATCTCGTGGGAGCGTGTGAACACGCCATGCTCGGTCGCCGTCTTGGCAATCAGGTGGCCCAATGCCGGGTTGCCCGGATAGCTGTAGCGCATGTCCTTGATGAAATGCGGCAGCTCATTGCTGGTGTAGACGCCCTCGAAGCGCCCGTTGCAGTTGACGTGATAGCCGGCGTTGACCAGCCAGTGCGTGTCCGACACGACGATGGTGTCGACGCCCAGGTCACGGCAGCGCTGCCCAATGATGCGGTGGCCCTCGATGGCCGCCGCGCGGCAGCCGTGATGCTTGCCGGGCAACTCCGACAGATACATCGACGGTACGTGGGTGATCTTCGCGGCCAATGCCAGCTTGCCCATGGTGTCTCCTTCCGCCCTCTAGTGCGCTAGTGCTGTGTCGTGCTGTACGTGCGGTGGCGCATCAAACGCCCCAGCGCGGGATGTGGTGGCTGCCCATCGAGATGCAGACGTTCTTGAGCTCGGCAAACACCTCCAGGCTGTACTCGCCGCCCTCGCGGCCGGTGCCCGAAGCCTTCACGCCGCCGAACGGCTGGCGCAGGTCGCGCACGTTCTGACTGTTGACGAACACCATGCCCGCCTCGATGCCGCGCGCCAGGCGATGCACCTTGCCCACGTCTTCCGTCCAGATATACGAGGCCAGGCCGTATTCCACATCGTTGGCGAGCTTCAGGCCGTCGGCCTCGTCCTTGAACGGGATCAAGCAGGCCACCGGGCCAAAGATCTCTTCCTGTGCCACGCGCATGCGGTTGTCGACGTTCGCAAGCACGGTCGGCGCGACGAAGTTACCGTTCTTCAGGTGCTCGGGCAGGCCCGCCGGTTTATCCGGGCCACCGGCCAATATCTTGGCGCCTTCCTGCTCGCCCAGGCGGATATAGCCTGTCACCTTCTCCCAGTGCGCACGCGTGATCATCGAGCCGACGTTGGTCTTCTCATCGGTCGGATCGCCCACCGTGAGGCGTTTGGCGCGCTCGGCAAACTTGCGCACGAAGTCGTCGTAGACGGTTTCCTGCACGAAGATGCGCGAGCCGGCTGTGCAGCGCTCGCCGTTGATCGAGAAGATGGTGAAGAGCGAGGCATCGAGCGCGCGGTCCAGGTCCGCATCGTCGAAGATCAGCACGGGGGATTTGCCGCCCAGCTCCATCGAGAATTTCTTCAGCCCGGCGCGTTCCATGATGCGCTTGCCGGTGGTCGTGCCGCCAGTGAACGACACCACGCGCACGTCCGGATGGCGCACCAGCGCATCACCAGCGGTGGCGCCGTAGCCCTGGACGACGTTCAGCACGCCCGGCGGGATGCCGGCTTCGAGCGCCAGACGGCCCAACTGATCCGCCGTCAGCGGCGACAGCTCTGACATCTTCAGCACCGCCGTGTTGCCCAGCGCCAGGCACGGCGCGACCTTCCAGGTGGCCGTCATGAACGGCACGTTCCACGGCGAGATCAGCGCGCACACGCCCACCGGCTGATAGAGCGTGTAGTTCAGCATCTGGTCGTCGACCGGATACGTGCGGCCATTGACCTGCGTGCAGACCTCGGCGAAGAAGTGGAAGTTCTCCGATGCGCGTGGAATGAGCTGCTTGCTGGTCTGCGTGATCGGCAGGCCGGTGTCCATGGTTTCCAGTGCGGCCAGGTGCGGCACGTTCTGCTCGATCAGCTCGCCCAGGCGGCGCATCAGCTTGGCGCGCTGCTTGGCCGGCGTGTTGGCCCAGGCCGGGAACGCCGCCTTGGCTGCGGCCACGGCCGCGTTGATCTCCGCCTCACCGCCCGACGCCACCTCGGCAATTGCCTCGCCCGTGGCCGGGTTGGTGGTGATGAAGCGCTCGGCGCTGTCGACCTGGCGGCCGTCGATCCAGTGACGGATCGGGTCCATGCTGACGGGATTCATGCGCGTGTTCATGCGGGCTCCTTGCTCGGTTGTTCGGCGACGATGGTGCTGACCAGTCGGCCGATGCCTTCAATTTCAGTGACGACCTCGTCGCCGGGTTGCGTATCGGCCAGGCCCTCGGGCGTGCCGGTCAGGATCATGTCGCCGGCGCCGAGCGTCATGAGGCTGGAGAACCATGCGATGAGCGCCGGGATGTCGAAGATCATGTCGCGCGTGCTGCCCTCCTGCGTCACGCGGCCATTGACGGTGGCACGCAGGGCGAGGTTCATGGGGTCGGGCACGTCGTCGCGGTCGACCAGCCAGGGGCCGATGGGCGTGCAGGTGTCGCGGCTCTTCACGCGCAGGTTCGGGCGGTAGTAGTTCTCGAGGTAATCGCGGATCGCGTAGTCGTTGGCCACGGTGTAGCCGGCGACGTAGTCGTAGGCGCGCTCGCGCGGCACGTTGTGCGCGGTCTTGCCGATCACCACCACCAGCTCGCACTCGTAGTGCATGAAGGCGACGCCGGCCGGGCGCACGGTGTGGGCGCGGTGGCCGATCAGCGTGTTCGGGCCCTTCAGGAACGCAAGCGGTTCCTCGGGGGCCTTGAAGGCCAGTTCCTTGGCGTGATCCGCGTAGCTCAGACCCAGCGCGAAGATCGTGCGCGGCTCCACCGGCGGCAGCCAGACCACCTCGGTTTCGTGCAGCACGCGGCCGTCGGCCAGTTGCACGCGGGTATCGTCGCCGGGTACGGCGGTGACGCGGTGGATTGCGCCGTCATAGGCGATGCGCGCGTGTTTCATTGCGTGGCCTCCTGCGCGTGGCGGACCAGATGCGTGGTCAGCGTGCCGATGTGGGTGATGTCGATATCGATACGATCGCCGGCGCGCGCCAGAGGCGGGTGATCGGGCATGCCGACCAGCAGCACGTCGCCGCGCTCCAGCGTCATGAAGGCCGTCACATCGGCAATCAGTTGAGCGATCGGGCGGACCAGCGTCGACGTGTTGGCGCGTTGCTTGGTCTCGCCGTTAATGCGCACGGCGATGTCGAGCGCATCGGCATCAGGCACGTCATTGCGGTCGATGACCCAAGGGCCGATCGGGCAGAAGCCATCGCGGCACTTGTGGCGGATCGCCGGACGGTAGTAGCTCGCGTGCGGCACGGTCAGGTCATTGACGATGGTGTAACCGGCGATCACGTCGCGCGCTTGTGACGGGTTGACGCGCGTGGCCGTGCGGCCGATCACCACACCCAGGCAGGCACCCGCCCAGACTGCATCGACATCCACGGGCAATGTCACGTCATGCCCATGGCCGATACGCGTGTTGGCCGGCTTGATATAGAGGATCGGCGCCTTGGGTGGTGCCTGATATGGCGGCGCGGACAGCGCATCGCCCAGTGCATCGATCTCGTCGCGGTAGTTGAGCAGCGCTCCCACCACCGTACCCTCCACTGGCGGCAGCCAGTGCAAACCTGCGCCCGACTCCGCGCGGCCAGCCGCCGGCGCATGCGCAAGCGTGATGTCATGGACTCGGCCGTCCGGCAATGTCACCCTGCCTCGCCGCATAAAGGTCTCCTCGTGCATCCGGGCTGGCGCACGCCCATCGCGCGCTGCCTCATTTCATTAACATGTTAATAATCTAGCGGAAGCACGGCCACTGTCAAGTCGGAAATTTCTGCAAAGGTAATGAAAAAGCCGGTCATGGAGACCGGCTTTCGGGGGACGGCGGACGTGGGCCCGCCATGCGAATGCATCGGACACGCCGATGCCTGCAAAGGCAATCGAACAGGATCAAGCGGATGCGATATGCACGACCTTGACCACCACCGGTTGCGGCAAATCTTCCAATCCATGGGCTCGCTGCACACCGTCAGCGATCAGCACGCGGGCGGCGTCCTGGATGCGTTCTCGCCCCGCTTCGAAGGCTGCCTGCAGGGACATCACCTGGTCGCTGTCCAGTCCGGCCCACAGTGCCTCGCGCGTTGCCACGCAGGTCACCTTTTCTCCGTCCACGAGTGCGTCGAACAGCAGGCCCTCGTTGTTGACGGGGTACTCCTCTTTCGATTCGAACTTGATTTCCATTTCACAGCCCTCCGATTGCAATGGACAACAGCGCACACGCCGTCGGGCGTGGAAACCGTGCGGGGGGGCCGGCACGATTTCGTTGATCTGCGTGGCTCATTTTAACCATAGGTTGCGCTTGGCGTGCGACCTCCTTCGCAAAACCCGAAAGCCCATAGCCCCTTCCGCTGCGCCACCCCAGGCAGCACCGGAGATGGCGGCTGCGCGCGACCCTCGTATATTTTTGTCAGGATGACGTGCGTCGCCCGACAGAAGCTATGTGGGGGCCACACCGAACGCTTCCTCCAAACAGGAGCGCACCATGCGATTCATTTGCCGAACAACGCAGCGCGCCGCTGCGCTAACCCTGGTTGCGATGACGACGGGTCGCCTGGCGCACGCCGCCGATTGCAGCGCGTTGCATGTGCAAAGTCCACCGCACACCGTCGCGGTGGTCGAGTTGTACACCTCAGAGGGATGCAATAGCTGCCCACCGGCGGACCGATGGTTGAGTCGCACCGCAGCCGATCCGCAGCGCTGGATTCCGCTGGCGATGCATGTGGACTACTGGGACAGCCTGGGCTGGAAAGACCCGTTCGACCGCCCGGCCTTTACCGCACGCCAGCGCGCACTGGGTGACGCAGCCCGGGCATCCACCATCTACACGCCGGAAGTATTTGTGTCAGGGCGCGAGTTCCGCCGGTGGGCGGATTCGGGCGAATTCTCGCGCGCCATCGAGGCGCGTAACGCGCGTCCGGCGATGGCAGGTATTGCACTGGATGCCGTCACCAGCAACACACCGCGCGTGGCACTGCAAACCCGCGCACGCTTCACGCTGCAGCCTGGCGCGGCATCCGGCACGGATGCGACCATCGCCTGGATCGCGCTGACGCAAAACGGCCTGATCAGCCACCCGAGCGGCGGCGAGAACGGCGGCGTGGAACTGCACCATGATCATGTGGTGCGCGAATGGATCGGGCCGATCCGGCTGAATGGACCGGCGACCAGTTGGCAAGGCGAGATCCCCCTGCCCGCCGGCGCGCGGCCGGCGGACGTGGGGCTGGCGGCGCTAATCGAACGATCGCGCGACGCGGAGATCCTGCAAGCGGTCTCCGCGCCGCTATGCCGCTGAGGCGTGATTAACGTGCGGTTTCGGAAGCCGGCGCCGCGCCGCGCTCCGGCGTATGCAGCAGCGAGCGGCTGCGCGCATAGCCGAAATACACCACCAGGCCGATCACCATCCAGACCGCGAAGGCGATCCAGGTGACGGCCTGCAGGTGGCTCATCAGGAACAGGCACAGGCCAACCGCCAGCACCGGCACCACCGGCACCCCCGGGCAGCGGAAACCGCGATGCAAGTCCGGGCGCGTGCGACGCAGCACCATCACGGCGATGGCGATCAGCGAGAAGGCGGCGAGCGTGCCAATGTTGATCAGCTCGGCCAGCACGTTGAGCGGCACGAATGCGGCGATCACCGCGAACACGATGCCGACCACCCACGTGTTGAAGAACGGTGTGGCATAGCGCGGGTGGATGTGCGACAGGCGCTTGGGCAGCAGGCCGTCACGCGACATCGCGAAGATGACGCGGGTCTGGCCGTAGGCCATCACCAGGATCACGGTCGTCATGCCGATGATGGCGCCCAGGTCGACAAACCCGGCCACCCAGCTCTCACCCGCAAACTGCAGCGCCAGCGACACCGGATGGTCCACGCCCGCGAACTTCTGGAACGGCACGATGCCGGTCATGATGCCCGCCACCAGCACGTAGAGGACCGTGCAGATCGCCAGCGAGCCGATGATGCCGATCGGCAGGTCGCGCTTGGGATTGCGCACCTCTTCGGCCGCGGAGGTCACGGCATCGAAGCCGATGAAGGCGAAGAACACGATGGCCGCCGCGCCAAACACGCCTGACACCCCAAACGGCATGAACGGCTGCCAGTTGGCGGGCTGCACGTGGCGCACACCGACGAAGATGAACAGCAGCACCACCGTCACCTTGATCGCCACCATCACGTTGTTGGCCCGCGCCGATTCGCGCACGCCAAACGACAGCACCGTGGTGATGACCAGCATGATCACCAGCGCCGGCAGGTTGAACAGCGTCTGCACGCCCGGGATCGCGCCCGGCGCGGCCGTCAGCGCCACTGGCAGGTGGAGGCCGAAACCGGCCAGCAACGATTGGAAGTAGCCAGACCAGCCCACTGACACGGCGGACGTCGCCAGGCCGTATTCGAGCATCAGGTCCCAGCCGATGATCCAGGCGACCAGCTCGCCCATCGTGGCGTAGGCGTAGGTGTAGATCGAGCCCGACACGGGAATGGTCGAGGCGAATTCTGCATAGCACAGCGCGGCAAAGCCGCATGCCAGCGCGGCGACGATGAACGACAACGTTAGCGCGGGCCCGGCGGTGAGCGCGCCGGTGCCGGTCAACACGAAGATGCCGGTGCCGATGATGGCGCCAACCCCGAGGAAGGTCAGGTCCAGCGGACCGAGGACTTTCTTCAGGCCCGTGTCGCTGCGGCTGGTGCGGATCATGTGATCCACGTTCTTGGTACGGAACAAACTCATTGACTGCGTCTCCTGTCTGCGTGCGCGTCCGGATGTGGCGGAGCGCACTGTCGCGCACGTGTGGCGCGCGGCGGCGGAATTTGCAAAAAAGCGGGCATTTTACCCGGGTGGTGACGTCCGCCCTTCTATCACCTTGATGCAGACAGGAAAATAGGACAATTCAGATCCGACCGGCATACACGACAGCGCTCGGCAACAATCGACCGCTCAGCGTGCCGGGTCAGCGTCTTCGGAGAACAGCGTTTGCTGGCGCGCATGCGCGTCGGTCTCATGCAGGCGCACGCCCACGCCCAGCAAACGCACGGGAATGCGCCGCCGCTCAAACCCCTGCGCCAGCAGCTTGGCGAATACCGGCAGCGCGACTTGCGGATAGACGCATTCCACTGTTGTGCCTCGAAAATCCGCAAAGCGCAGCTTGACGTAGGTCTTGTGAATCATGTTGCCGGCGCGGGCGCGCTCGACACGGGCGGCGAGCTGGTCGACAAGGATGGTCAGCTCGCGCTGGCAGTCGTCCAGCGTGCGCAAGTCGGTCGCATACGTCTCTTCCACGCTGACGGATTTGCGCACTTGCGAGGGCTGCACCTGGCGATGGTCAATGCCACGGCAGAGGTCATGCAGGCGAAAGCCAAACACGCCGAAATGCTGCTGCAGCCTGTCCGCGCCCCAAGCGCGCAGGTCGCCGCAGGTCTCGGCGCCCAGGCGGCGCAGCTTGGCGGCCGTCACCTTGCCCACGCCAAACAGGCGGTCGACCGGTAACGCGGCCACGAAGGCATCGACCTGCTCGGGCCGCACCACGAACAGGCCGTCGGGCTTGTTCCAGTCGCTGGCGATCTTGGCGATGAACTTGTTGGGCGCCACGCCCGCCGACACCGTGATGCCGACCTCCTCGCGCACGCGGCGGCGGATGTCCTCGGCGATGCGCGTGCCGCTGCCGGCGAGCATCGGGCTGTCGCTCACGTCGAGGTAGGCCTCATCCAGCGAGAGCGGCTCCACCAGCGGGGTGTAGCTGTGATAGATGGCAAAGATCTGGCGCGCGACCTGGCGGTACTTGTCCATGGCCGGGGGCACGATCAGCAGATCCGGGCAGCGCTTGACGGCCTGCGCCATGGGCATCGCTGAATGGATGCCGAACTTGCGGGCTTCGTAGTTGCAGGTGGCGACCACCCCGCGACGCTCCGGCCGCCCACCCACGGCGAGCGGCTTGCCACGCAGGCGCGGATCATCGCGCATCTCGATGGCGGCGTAAAAACAATCGCAGTCGCAGTGGATGATCTTTCGCACGGCGGGGCCGCGTCGGGCTGGCAGGCATTCAGGAGGAACGCAAGCGTACCAGCTTCCACCGGGTGCGCACGCAACGATGCGCAACACTGCGTTTCGCCGATGCCGCGATGCAGCATCAGCGAATGGACGGGACTTCGGCCGGGCTTAGCGGTTGATGTCGCGGCCCAGGGCGCCCAGCTCGTCGTTCAGGGCGCGCTGTTCATCGCCGGACAGGCCGCCGTAGTGCTGGCTGGCCATATCGCCGGCTTCCTGGCGGATGCGGCGCAGGCGATCACGCAGGCCGTCGGCGCGGTACGGATCCACATAGCCCTGCTGTTGACGCACATCGATGCGATGGAATTCTTCCGCGATGCGGCCTTCCACTTGCTCGAAGCGGGCGCGCGGGTCAACCGGGGCCGGGGCCGGGGCGGGCTCGCGCACCACCACCGTGCGTGTTTGCGGCGGCGGGGCCACCACGCAGCCGGCCATGGAGGCCACCAGCACAGCGCACAGGGTCAAACGCGGAAAAATCGACATGTCTTGGCTCGTGTTGTCGTTGTAGAAATGCGCAGGGCGCGCGGAAACTCGCGCTATCTTACAAACGGCTTCCCGCAAAGCTGTGACGATTGGTAACAGCGGATGACACCGACCAGGCCTCCGGCGGCTCGACCGGCGGGGGGACCTCGTCGGGCGATGGCAGGTCTGGGGGGATGCCCGGCGGCGCGGGCTCGTCGGGCGGTGGCACCGTGTGCCCAGGCCGTGTTGAGATGCGCGGCTGGCAGGCTCGATTGGCGGACATGGTTTCCCTCCAGGCAAAACGCATTGACAATCTAGTACGCGCTGTTCAAGCCAACAAGGCAACCCCGCTTTCCTCATGTACGACCTTCCGACCGCCCACTTCCAAGAACGCACCCTTGTCCGCATCGGCAATGACCGCGCCGATGGCTCCCTGCTGTTGCTCGCACCCGAGGCGGGCGGGCGGCTGGTGCGCTGGCGCCACCAGGGCGAAGAGATCCTGTACTGGCCCAACCCGGCCGACTGGTCGAATCCGGCCAAGATCCGCGGCGGCAATCCGTTGTTGTTTCCGTTCATCGGCCGGCATTTTGCCGACGGGGAACCCGGGCGCTGGCGCGACGCCAATGGCCGCATCCACGCGCTGCCGCAGCATGGCTTCGCGCGCGACCTGCCGTTTGAAGTGGAAAGCGCGGACGACACGCACATCGTCATGCTGTTGCGCGACGGTCCGCAGACGCGCTCAGGGTATCCATACGCCTTCGAATTCCGCATCGGCTACCGGTTGCTCGCCGACGGGCTGGAGGCGACGTTCTCGATCACGCATACCGCCGAGGGCGATGCGCATGCGCCGATGCCCTTCTACGCCGGCCACCATTTCTATTTCGCGCTGCCCAGCGTGGTCCGACACGCGACCACACTGCAGATGCCGCCGTCACGGCTCTCGCGCCAGCTGGCCGATGGCAGCCTGGACGCGCACGAACCCGGCCATGCGATGTACACGCTCGACAACCCGGCGCTGCAGGACCGCTACCACCTGCTCGACGGCGCGGGCGCGGCGGTGCTCGACATCCCGCCGCACACCAACGCCCCGCTGGGCCGGCGCATCCGCATCGAAGTCGACGGTGCGCTGATGCCGTGGCACGCCATCACCACCTGGACGGAAGCCGACACCTCCGACTTCTACTGCGTGGAACCCTGGATGGGGTTGCCCAATGCCATCCACCATGGCGAGGGCCTGCACCTCCTGGCCCCGGGCGACACGCGGCACGCCACCTGCCGGCTGCGCATCGCCCACCCGGGCGCGTCAGACTGAAGGCGAAGCTGACACCGACTGATACGCCTCGGTCGCGTCCATCACGCGCGCCGAGTACACCAGCGCGGCCCCGGCGTTCAGCGCCACCGCCACGCCCAGCGCCTCCGCAATCTCCTCACGCGTGGCGCCATGCTTGAGTGCCTCGGCGGTGTGCACGGTGATACAGCCGTCGCAACGCGTCGTCACCGACACCGCCAGCGCGATCAGTTCGCGCGTCTTCGCATCCAACTGACCTGTCTTCTGGCCTGCAGCCGACAGCATCTGATAGCCCTTGAGCGTGTCCGGCGAGAGCTTGCCGACCTCACCGATCCGCCCCATCAGTTCCTTCCGATACTCGACCCAGTTTTCCATGATGTGCTCCCAATCTGGCGCGGGCCCGATGCCTTTGCCGTTGGGAACAGTATTGTCTTTGGAGGCGATCCGATGAATACTTGATTTGCGCAATCTTTAGCGAGATCGTCTCAATGGATGCCTTGAGCCAGTTCGTCCAGCTCACGCGGCCGCAGGCCAGCCTCGACCTGCGCTGCCTGTTCCAGGGGCCGTTCTCGATTCCGCATGACCCGGAGCCGGATGGGCAGGTGCCGTTTCATCTGGTGCTGGCAGGCACCTGCGTGGTGGAAACGAGCGGTCAGCGCCTGACCCTGCATCCGGGTGATTTCATCCTCTTCCCCCGCGGCCACGCACACACCATCCACGACCCTGCCAGCGATGCCGACACCCCGCAGCGCCGGCCGCGCACCTCGCACGATGGCATGCTGCCGCTGCGCCAAACCGGCCGCGGCGCCGCCGACGTCGATCTGCTATGCGGGCGCTTCGTGCATGAACCCGGCTCGACCACGCTGCTGATCCGCACCCTGCCCGACCCACTGCATGTGTCGCTGCGCGACTGCGGTTCCTTCGCGGCGCTGCAAGCCGTCATCGGCCTGATGCGCGACGAAGCCGCAGCCCGCGCACCGGGCGCCCTGGCGATCGTCACAGCGTTGAGTCAGGCGCTGCTGACACTCGCGTTACGCGTACATGGCCAGCGCGAAGGTGCCGATCCCGGCACGCTTACCTTGCTGGCCGATGCGCGGCTTGGGCCCTCGGTGCAGGCGATGCTGTCCACGCCCGAGCATGCCTGGACCATCGACACCCTCGCCGACCTGGCCGCCATGTCGCGCGCCACCTACGCGCGCCAGTTCAAGGCGCGTGCCGGCATGACGGTGTGGGATTTCCTCACGCGCGTGCGCATGACGCTCGCGTGCGATCAGCTGCTGCATACGCGGCACAGTGTTGGCGAGATCGCCGCGCGTGTCGGCTACCAATCCGAAGCGGCGTTCGGCAAGGCGTTCCGGCAGCAGTTGGGAATGACGCCAGCCCGGTACCGGCGCGCGACGAGCGAGCCGCAAGCAGATGCGTGAGCCACGCGGATACCGCCGATCGAATGTCTCAGACGGGACTGCCCGAAGCGTCGTCGGAGGCCGGTGAACGGTCCCGATCCACATCAAGAAGGCTAGGATTGCCCCAGCCATTTTCGAACAGCATTTCGCGAAGCGGCTGCCGTCCGGCCCACCGCTCCTGCTCCAGCATAGGCTTGTCATAGAAGTGGTCGACATGACCGAGGCACAGCACGGCCACCGGCTTGGCACCCGGCGGCAGTTGAAGGAGTTGACCAAGCTGTCCGGGATCGAACAGGGACACCCACCCCATGCCGATCCCTTCGGCCCGAGCGGCCAGCCAGAGATTCTGGATGGCGCAGGCAACCGACGCCAGGTCCATCTCCGGCAGCGTGCGCCGCCCGAAGATGTGCCGCTCGCGATCGTCCATCAGAGCGGCCACCAGGACATCCCCACACTCCAGAATGCCTTCCACCTTGAGGCGCATGAAATCGTCCTGCCGCTCGCCCAGGGCAGCGGCAGTGCGCTGACGCTCTGCCTCGACCAGCGCGTGCACGCGCGCTCGCAAGCCTCGATCGGTAATGTGGATGAAGCGCCAGGGCTGCATGAAGCCGACGCTGGGGGCAAGATGCGCGGCCTGCAGCAACCGCGTCAGAAGCGCGGTGTCGAGCGGGGCCGGCCGAAAATGCCGCATGTCGCGCCGCTCGCGAATGACGCGGTAGACGGCATCGATGTCACTGTCGCTGTAGCGGAATGGGCTCATGACCTGAGGAGCGTCTGGGCGGGTACGCGAACGAGTCGATTGCGCGGCGTCTGTCGGGCCAACAAGGATCTGCCCGTAGAAAACAAAAAGGACTTACGGCTCATCGCCGTAAGTCCTTCAATTTCCTGGTCGGGGCGAGAGGATTTGAACCTCCGACCACCTGCACCCCATGCAGGTACGCTACCAGGCTGCGCTACGCCCCGAAAGCACAAAAGTATAACAGAGCCGCGCCCTTGCTGACTAGTGGGTCGCCGTCAGCCCTGCGATTTGTCCGCACGCAGAACGTCGAGCACCGATTGCAACGCACGACGCAAGGCCGGCACATCGACTGCGCCGCTCGTCACCATCGGCGCCGACACTGGAGCTTCGGCCTCGGGTGCCGTCTCCATCGGCACACTACCCGCGCCATGCCGCAGTTCATCCAGCCGGTTGCGCGCGCCGTTGATCGTGAAGCCCTGCTCGTACAGCAACTCGCGAATCCGCCGGATCAGCAGCACTTCATGATGCTGGTAGTAACGGCGATTGCCGCGTCGCTTGACCGGCTTGAGCTGCGTGAATTCCTGCTCCCAGTAACGCAGCACGTGCGGCTTGACGGCGCACAGATCGCTCACCTCACCGATGGTGAAGTAGCGCTTGGCAGGAATCGGCGGCAGGTTGACCCGCTCCGTATGTTTATCGGCGGCCATGGAGGGCTGGCGAAAGAGACGGGATTACGCAGCGCTGGCCGGCAGCGGCTCAACGCGCTCTTCGACGAGCGCCTTGAGCTTCTGGCTGGCGTGGAAGGTGACGACGCGGCGCGCCGTGATGGGAATGATCTCGCCGGTCTTCGGGTTGCGGCCCGGGCGCTGCGGCTTGTCACGCAACTGGAAGTTGCCGAAGCCGGACAGCTTGACGCTATCACCCTGCTCGAGCGCCTCGCGAATCACGTCGAAGAACGCCTCGACCATGTCCTTCGATTCACGCTTGTTCAAGCCAACCTGCTCGAACAGCATCTCGGCGAGCTCGGCCTTGGTGAGCGTCGGCACTTCCTGGCCGCGCGCATCACGCGCGTCAGCCAGTGCCGAAGAAGAACCGAGCGAGTCGCCCAAGGATGCCGCCAACGCGGGCGCGTGTTGATCGTTCATAGGATTCGCTTGGCGTATTCGATCCGAATGTGGAGGTTCGTTCGAGCGTTCTAGGCGCTGGCGTGGACGTCAGGCACGCAGGCGCGCGCCGAATGCATCGCCGGCCGCACGAATCAGTTGCTGGGTGGCGGCTTCGACGATCTCGTCCTGAAGGGTGCTGTCAGTATCTTGCAACGTAATTCTGAAGGCAAGGCTTTTCTCCTGCGCGCCAATCGCGGCCGTCGCGGCCTTCGGACGGAACTCATCGAACAGCACGACGCCTTGCAGATAGCGTTGCCACGGTGTGCCGACAGCCGTCTTCTCAAACGTATCGACCAGGTCCTGCACGGTCACGTCCTGGCGCACGACCAGCGCGATGTCGCGCGTCACGGCCGGCACGCGGGGCACTTCGCTGTAGGTCGGCAGACCGACTGCAGTGATGGCGTCGAGCTCCAGCTCCCACACCACCGGCGCCGTCGGCAGGTCGTACTTCTGCAGCCAACGCGGATGCAGCTCGCCAATCCAGCCGATGGCGCGGCCGTTCAGCACCACGCGTGCAGAGCGGCCCGGATGCAGCGCCGGATGTTCAACGCGCTCGAAGCGCACCTGCAGCGGCCACAGCAGCGATTCCACATCGCCCTTCACGTCGAAGAAATCGACAGCACGCGACGGCACGCCCCACTGTTCTTCCTTGGCGGGGCCGTAGGCGATGCCGCCGGCCATCATCGGCTGCGCGTAGCCCGCCACCGACAGGCCGCCATCAGCAACGCTCGCATCGCGATGGAACACGCGGCCCACTTCGAACATGCGCACGCGCGCAGCCTTGCGGTTCAGGTTGTAGCGCACCTTGTCGAGCAGGCCGCCGATCAGCGTGCTGCGCATCACCGAGTATTGGCTGGCGATCGGGTTCAGCAGCGGAATCGGGTTGGTATTACCAGCAAAGTCGGCTTCCCATTCGGTCTCGACGAAGGCGAAGTTGACGACCTCGTGGTAGTCGCGCGCGGCCACGGCGTGGCGCACGTCGTGCATGGTGCGGCGTGCCTCGTTGGTCGGGCGCATTGCGTTCTCGGCCACCGGCGGCTTGGCCGGGATCTGCTCGAAACCGTAGATGCGGGCGACCTCTTCGATCAGGTCTTCCTCAATCTCGATGTCGAAGCGATACGACGGCGGCTCGACCACGAACACATCGCCTTCCACGCTGAACGTGAGGCCCAGGCGCTTGAACACGTCCGCCACGACTTCGTGCGACAGCGGAATGCCGAGCACACGCGCGGCACGTGCCACACGCATGCGCACCGGCGTGCGCGTCGGCAGGTTGACGATGTGGTCGTCGATCGGGCCGGCCTGGCCGCCGCAGATCTCGAGGATCAGCGCGCTGATGCGCTCGATGTGTTCGACCGTGGTCGCGTAATCGACGCCGCGCTCGAAGCGATGGCCCGCATCGGTCGAAAAGTTATAGCGGCGCGCGCGGCCCTGGATGGCAGCGGGCCACCAGAATGCGGCTTCGAGGTAGATGTTCTGCGTGTCGAGCGTGACGGCGGTCTTGTCGCCGCCCATGATGCCGGCCAGGCTTTCGATGGCCTGCTCGTCCGAGATCACGCCAACCTTCTCATCGACAGCGATGGTGTCGCCGTTGAGCAGCTTCAGTTCTTCACCGGCCTTGCCCCAGCGCACTGTCAGGCCGCCGTGGATCTTGTCCAGGTCGAACACGTGCGACGGACGGCCCAGCTCCAGCATGACGTAGTTGGAGATATCGACCAGCGCCGACACACTGCGCATACCCGCGCGCTCGATACGCGAGACCATCCATGCCGGCGTCTTTGCGTGCGCGTTCACGCCACGGATGATGCGGCCCGAGAAGCGGCCGCACAGGTCCGGCGCGTCCACCTTGACCGGCAGCTTGTCGGCCAACGTCACGGCCACGGGGGCCATCGACGGCAGCGTAATCGGCGCGCCCGTCAGCGCGGACACTTCGCGCGCCACGCCGTGGATCGACAGGCAGTCCGCCTTATTGGGCGTGAGCTTGATGACGAAGATCTGGTCGTCGAGGTCCAGCACCTTGCGGATGTCTTCGCCCACCGGCGTGTTTTCCGGCAGGATCAGCAGGCCGCCATGGTCTTCCGACAGCTTCAGCTCGCGCGCCGAGCACAGCATGCCGTAGCTCTCCACGCCGCGCAGCTTGCCGATCTTGATCTTGAACGGCTTGCCGTCTTCGCCCGGCGGCAGCTCGGCGCCCACCATTGCGCACGGCACCTTGATGCCCACCGATACGTTCGGCGCGCCGCAGACGATCTGCAGCAGCTCGCCCGTGCCCGCGTCGACCTTGCAGACGTTCAGGCGATCGGCGTCCGGGTGCTTGTTCACCTCGACCACATGGCCGACAACGATCTGCGAGAACGGCGGCGCAACGGGGTCGACCTCTTCCACCTCGAGCCCGGCCATCGTCAGGCTGTGGGAGAGTTCATCGGTGGTGATCGACGGATTGACGAAACTGCGAAGCCAGGATTCCGGAAATTGCATGGCGCGACAGGAAAGAGAATTCGATTAACGGGGCAAGGTGACGAAGCTGCGGACGGACGCGTCTTACGCGAACTGGCGCAGGAACCGCACGTCGCCCTCGAAGAACAGGCGCAGGTCGTTGATGCCATAGCGCAGCATCGTCAGGCGCTCGAGGCCGGAGCCGAACGCAAAGCCGATGTAGCGCTCCGGGTCCAGGCCCATGTTGCGCACCACGGTCGGGTGCACCTGGCCGGAACCGGAAATCTCCAGCCATTTGCCGTTACCGAAGGCCATGTCGATCTCGGCCGACGGCTCGGTGAACGGGAAGTACGACGGGCGGAAACGCACGTTGATGTCGTCGCGCTCGAAGAAATTGCGCAGGAAATCGGTATAGACGCCCTTGAGGTCGGCAAAGCTGATGTTGTCGGCAATCCAGAGGCCTTCGACCTGGTGGAACATCGGCGAGTGCGTGGCGTCGCTGTCGACGCGGTACGTGCGACCCGGGGCGATCACCTTGATCGGGGGGATGCGATCGAGGTGCTTGTACTTCTCGACGTGCATGCGGGCGTAGCGCACCTGCATCGGGCTGGTGTGCGTGCGCAGCAGCAGGAGCTTGTCTTCGCTGTCGCGGCCGTCGATGTAGAAGGTGTCCTGCATCGAGCGCGCCGGATGGTTGTCCGGGTTGTTCAGCGCCGTGAAGTTCATCCAGTCGGTTTCGATCTCGGGGCCGTCGGCCACATCGAAGCCGATCGAGCCGAAGATCTGGGCAACGCGCTCCCAGGTGTTCATCACCGGGTGCAGGCTGCCTTCCGCCACATCGCGGCCGGGCAGCGTCACGTCGATCGCCTCGGCGGCCAGGCGCGCGTTCATCAGCGCATCGGCCAGAGCCTGGCGACGGGCGTTCAGGGCGTCTTCAACGCGGCTCTTGGCCTGGTTGATGCGCGCGCCTTCCGATTTGCGCGTCTCCGGATCGAGCTTGCCGAGGCCCTTGAGCAAGTCGGTCAGTACGCCAGACTTGCCGAGAAAGCGTGCCTTCTCGTTTTCCAGCGAAGCGTTGTCCTCCACAGAGGCGAACGCGGTTTGGGCATCGGCGACGACTTGATCCAGATCCAGTGACATGGGAAGGCGAGCGTGAAAATTCGGGTGATTCGGAAATGCGGAATAAAAAACGGGGCTCGGTGAGAGCCCCGTCAGGGTGATCGGCCGGCAAGCTATTGGGCAATTCCAGCGGCCTGCCCGGCCAATCCAACTCAGGCGACGTTGGCTTTCACCTGGTTCACGATGGCGGCAAATGCCACCTTGTCGTGAATGGCCATGTCCGACAGCACCTTGCGGTCCAGCTCGATGGACGCCTTCTTCAGGCCGTTCATGAACTTGCTGTACGACAGACCGTGCTCGCGTGCACCAGCGTTGATACGTGCAATCCAGAGGGCGCGGAACACGCGCTTCTTGTTGCGACGATCGCGGTAGGCGTACTGGCCAGCACGCATGACCGCCTGCTTGGCGATGCGATAGACGTTATTGCGGCGGCCGCGGTAACCCTTGGCTGCGCTGATAACCTTCTTATGACGGGCCCGCGCTGTGACCCCACGTTTTACTCGAGGCATGGAATGCTCCTTTCGTAGTTAGTTAGGGTTAGGCGTACGGCATCATCGCGCGAACGGACTTCAGGTTCGTCTCATGGACGCCCTCGGTACCGCGCAGGTGACGCTTGTTCTTGGTGGTCTTCTTGGTCAGGATGTGACGCTTGAAGGCTTGGCCACGTTTGATCGTGCCACCAGGACGGGCAGTAAAGCGCTTCGAGGCGCTTTTCTTCGTCTTCATCTTCGGCATGGAACAACTCCGCTTTTGACATGAAGCCAGGTGGACGGCTGACGCCGACACTTGCAAGACCCGGACTCACTTGTTGTATCGCGGCAGGCTTTGACGCTCGCCGCGTTTTCCGACGTTTCCGTCTGGAACCTACTCAGCGCAGCCGGAATCGTCCGGCCGCCACTGCATTACTTTTTCTTCTTGGGTGCCAACATCATCACTGCCTGGCGACCTTCCATCTTCGGCATCTGCTCAACCTGAGCGAATGGCTCCAGGTCAGTCCTGATTCGCTCCAGCATGCGCATGCCAAGTTCCTGGTGAGCCATCTCACGGCCCCGGAAACGCAGGGTGACCTTGACACGATCCCCATCCTCGTCCAGAAAACGCTGAGCATTGCGGAGCTTGACATTGTAGTCACCGTCGTCAGTACCAGGACGGAATTTGACTTCCTTCACCAGGATGACCTTCTGCTTCAGCTTGGCCTCGTGAGCCTTCTTCTGCTCCGAGTACTTGAACTTGCCATAGTCCATCAGGCGGCAGACGGGCGGCTGCGCGGTCGGCGCGATCTCGACCAGGTCGACGTCCTTCTCTTCTGCCAGACGCAGTGCGTCGAACAGTTTGACGATGCCGAGCGCTTCTCCCTCAACCCCGGTCAGCCGGATTTCCGGTGCGCTGATCTCGCGGTTGATGCGGTGAGATTTCTCAGTAGCGATGTTGATGTCCTCAAAGATTCAAAAAAACAAGCCGTGCCCAGCTCATGACTTGTTGGCGAGATCGTTCTGCAGTCGCTCAACGAACGCCGACACCGGCATGGAGCCTAGATCGACGTTGCCACGGGCACGCACGGCCACCTGATTTTCATCCCGCTCTTTGTCGCCCACCACAACCTGATAGGGGACCTTCTGCACGGAATGCTCGCGGATTTTATACCCAATCTTCTCATTCCGCAAATCGACGACTGCCCTAAATCCTTGTTTTTGCAGGGATTGCGCAACGGATTGTGCGTACTCGGCGTGCGCGTCAGTGATGCTGAGCACCGCAACCTGCACCGGCGAAAGCCACATCGGCAACGCACCGGCATATTGCTCGATCAAGATACCGATAAAGCGCTCCAGGCTGCCCACGATGGCGCGGTGCAGCATGATCGGGCGGTGGCGCGCGCCATCCTCGCCAACGTACTCGGCATCCAGCCGCTCCGGCAGGTTCGGATCGACCTGCATCGTGCCGCACTGCCAGGGGCGACCAAGTGCATCCTTGAGCACATACTCGATCTTAGGGCCGTAGAACGCCCCTTCGCCCGGTAGGTATTCGAACTCGCAGCCCGAGGCGCGCAGGCCCTCGGCCAGCGCGGCCTCGGCGCGGTCCCAGCTTTCTTCGGTGCCGATGCGCTTATCCGGGCGCGTGGACAGCTTGTACTGGATGTCGGCAAAGCCGAAGTCCTTGTAGACCTTCTGCAGCAGCGTGGTGAACGCCTGCACCTCGGCCTGGATCATGTCTTCGGTGCAGAAGATATGGCCGTCGTCCTGCGTGAAGCCGCGCACGCGCATGATGCCGTGCAGGCCGCCGGAGGGCTCGTTGCGGTGGCAGGCGCCGAATTCGCCAAAGCGCAGCGGCAGATCGCGGTAGCTCTTGATGCCGTGCTTGTAGATCAGGATGTGGCCAGGGCAGTTCATCGGCTTGAGCGCGTATTCGCGCTTTTCCGATTCCGTGACGAACATGTTCTCGCGGTACTTGTCCCAGTGGCCGGTCTTTTCCCACAGCGACTTGTCGAGAATCTGCGGCCCCTTCACCTCCTGGTAGCCGTTCTCGCGATAGACGCGGCGCATGTACTGCTCGACTTCCTGCCACAGCGTCCAGCCCTTGGGGTGCCAGAACACCGTGCCCGGCGAGTGCTCGTCGATGTGGAACAGGTCGAGCTCACGGCCGAGCCTGCGGTGGTCGCGCTTCTCGGCCTCTTCCAGCATGTGCAGGTAGGCATCCTGGTCTTCCTTCTTGGCCCAGGCCGTACCGTAGATGCGCTGGAGCATCTCGTTGTTGTGGTCGCCGCGCCAGTAGGCGCCGGCCACCTTCATCAGCTTGAAGACCTTGAGCTTGCCCGTGGACGGCACGTGCGGGCCGCGGCACAGGTCGACGAAGTTGCCCTCTCGGTACAGGCCGATCTCCTGGTCTTGCGGAATCGAGGCGATGATCTCCGCCTTGTACTTCTCGCCCATGCCCTCGAACAGCTTGACGGCATCGTCGCGGCTCCAGACTTCGCGCGTGACCTTCTCGTCCTTCTTGACGAGCTCGGCCATCTTCTTCTCGATGGCGACGAGGTCTTCCGGCGTGAAGGGACGCTTGTAGGCGAAGTCATAGTAGAAGCCGTTCTCGATGACCGGGCCGATCGTGACCTGGGCGTCCGGGTACAGCTCCTTGACGGCATAGGCCAACAAGTGCGCGGTCGAGTGGCGGATCACGTCGACGCCGTCGGCGTCCCTGTCCGTGATGATGGCGAGACCGACGTCCTGCTCGATCTTGAAGCTCGTATCGACCAGTTGGCCGTCGATGCGACCGGCCAGCGCGGCCTTGGCCAGGCCGGCGCCGATGCTCTGCGCCACTTCAGCCACCGTCACCGGGCCGGGAAACTCACGCCGGGAACCGTCCGGCAGCGTAATCGCGATCATGCTTGCTCCTGTGGAGTCACCGCCGCGCGTCTTGGGGCACGCGGGCGGTCGTCATTCTGTCGTGCGCCGCGCCGCTTGGGCGTGGCAGGTTGTCGAATTGGATGCTTCGAAGCGCCTTCAGCTTGATCGCCACGCGTGACACAAAAACGCGGACGAAAAAAAACGCGGCCAAGGCCGCGTTTCCATTTGCGCTGTCTACCGCTTGGGCAGACCGCAAGGTGAAAACCACACCTTGACTACTGTCGCTCCGAAGCGGTTGTAGTTCGCGGTGCCTGAATCATGTTTTCCCCTGTGTACTTCATACGGGACAAATCCCGGGATTGCGAGGATGACGGCTTGGACATCCTACCCGACGCGCCCTGCTAAATGCGTTGGTAGGCTCGATTGGACTCGAACCAACGACCCCCACCATGTCAAGGTGGTGCTCTAACCAGCTGAGCTACGAGCCTGCCGAAAGACGAAACTATACCGTCACTTCCGCCGCGCTGTCAACACCCCCGTCACTTCTTCGATTAATGTCAGTGCACGTTGCAATTGCGTCGCTTCCGCCACCTCGGCCGTGAACTGCATCTTGGCGATGCCCTTGCTCGACACCGTACGCACACCGGTCACGTTGATCTTCTCGCGCGAGAGGATTTCCGAGATGTCGCGCAGCAAGCCCTGGCGGTCCAGTGCCTCGACGTGGATATCGACCGGATAGACCGAATCGCTGCGCTTGCCCCACTCCGTCTGGATCACGCGTCCGGGTGCGCGCGACGCCAACTGCTGGAAGGTCGCGCAGTTCTGCCGGTGGATCGACACCCCGCGCCCGCGCGTGACGAAACCGACGATCGGGTCCGGCGGCGCCGGCTTGCAGCAGCGCGACATCTGCGTGAGCAGCGAATCGACACCGACCACCAGCACACCGCTCTTGGCGCCGCGGGCCACGCTGGTGGCGCGGCTCTTCTTGGTGATCGCCGCTTCGTCGTCGACCGGCGCGGGCTGCGGTGCGCCGTCCGCCCGCAGCACGGCCTCGACGCGGCGCAGGCTCAGCTCGTCCTTGGCGACGACGGCGTACAGATCTTCCGGCGATTTGTAGCCGAGCTTGGCCGCCAGCTCTTCCAGGTTGACAGCGGTCTTGCCTTCACGCTGCAACGTCTTATCGATCAGTGCGCGGCCTTGCGCGAGCGTCTCTTCCAGCTCCAGCGCGTTGAACCACGCGCGCACCTTGGCACGCGCCCGCTGGCTCACCAGATAGTGCAGCTCGGTGTTCAGCCAATCGCGCGACGGCCCGCCCTGCTTGACGGTGACGATCTCCACCGTCTGCCCGTTCTTGAGCGGCGTATTGAGCGGCACCATCGTGCCGTCGACGCGCGCACCACGGCAGCGGTGTCCGAGATCGCTGTGCAGGTAGTAGGCAAAGTCGACCGGCGTGGCGCCCTGCGGCAGCGCGACCACGCGTGCCTGTGGCGTCAGCACGTAGATGTGGTCGTCCAGCTCGGTGTGCTTGAGCTGTTCCCACGGGGAATCCTCGTGCGCGACGGTGTGCTCGGCGTCGTCCTTCCAGGCCAGGAGCTGGCGCAGCCAGGCGATCTTCTCGTCGTAGCGCTCGCTGGCCGAGAACTGGCCGGCGTAGCCCTTGCTGCCGGCCTCCTTGTAGCGCCAGTGCGCGGCCACGCCGTACTCGGCAAAGTGGTGCATCTCGCGCGTGCGGATCTGCACCTCCAGCGCGCGGCCGTCGTCGCCAATCACCACCGTGTGCAGCGACATGTAGCCGTTGGCTTTCGGGCGCGAGATGTAGTCGTCGAATTCCTTCGGGATCGGCTGCCACATGTGGTGCACGAAGCCGAGCACGGTGTAGCAATCTTTGATGTCGTCGACGATGACGCGGAAGGCGCGCACGTCGTACAGGTCGGCAAAGTCGAGTTCCTTGCCGCGCATCTTCTTCCAGATGCTGTAGATATGCTTGGGGCGGCCGGTGACTTCCGCCTGGATGCCGGCGTCGTGCAGCGTCTTCTGCAACTGGGCGATGGCCTCGCCGATGAACTTCTCGCGCTCGATGCGCTTTTCGTCCAGCAGGCGGGCGATGCGCTTGTAGGTATCGGGCTCGTCGAAGCGGAAGCCTAGGTCTTCCAGCTCCCACTTCAGTTGCCAGATGCCGAGGCGGTTAGCCAGCGGCGCGTAGATATCGAGCGTCTCGCGCGCCATGCCCTCGGGCGCGGGGCGCTTGGTCTGTGCCAGCCAGCGCAGCGACTGCAAGCGCGACGCCAGCCGTATCAGCACCACGCGGATGTCCTGCGCGAACGCCAGCAGCATCTTGCGCAGCGCCTCGACCTGCGCGCGCCGCGCCTCGGCTTCGTTCTTGCGGGTGATGCCGGGGTCGGTCGGGCTGACCAGACCGGCGATGGCGCCAATGCGCAGCAGTTGCCGGACGTCGTGCACGAGCTTGACCACCTCGGCGCCGAACGCCGGCTCGAGCGCATGCTCGTTGTCCATGGCGAGCGTGGGCAGCAGAAATAGCGACGCTGCCTGCAATGCCGGCGTATCGACGCGCAGCCCTTCGAGAATTGTCACCGTGCCGCGCGCGTGCGACTCCAGCGACTCGCCGGTCAGCGTGAGGTTGTCGCCGGCATGGGCCGCCAGGTAGTCAAGTGCCCGCACCACCTCTGCGTGCTGCGCGCCCTGCTCTGCCGTCGTCCCGGCGCCGTTGGCGGGCTGGTCGGTCTTGCTGTTCATGGTGCGTCTTGCAAACGTGCGCCGCGTCAGCCCTTCTGCGCAGCGGTCACGACGATCTCGATGCGGTACTTCGGGTTGGCCAGCGCGGCCTCCACCGTGGCGCGCGGCGGCGAGTTCTTCGACTCGGCGGCGACCCACTGGTCCCACACGGTGTTCATCTCGCCGATCTCCGTGATGTCCTTCAGGAAGATCTGGCACATCAGGATGCGCGTCTTGTCGCTGCCATTGGCTGCCAGCACGCGGTCGATGATGGCGAGCACCTCGGCGGTCTGCTCGGCGATGCCGGCGTCCAGCGTGGTCTCCGGCACCTGGCCGGCCACGTAGACGACGCCGTTGTAGACGGCCGCGTCGGAATAGCGATGTTCGACGTTGTAACGCTTCAGTTCAGTGCTCATCTTGCAAATCGAATCGGGAAAATGGTCGTCGCGGTCATTGACCGAGGAAGAACTTGCGGGCGATCGCCACCTGGTCCGGCTGGATGAAGGTCGGCGCGTGGCCCACGTCGGGGATCTCCACCGTGCTGACCTGCTGGCCACGCTGGATCATCTCGTCGAGGGTCTCGCGCGTGAGCAGGTCGGACTGTGCGCCACGCACCACCAGCACCTCGCCGGTGTTGGCCTCAAACAGCTTCCACAGTGCGGTTTCGCCAGCGGCGATCAGCTCGGGCGTAGTGCTCTTGAACGGCTCGGCCATGCGCGGATCGTAGTGCAGGATCCATTCGCCGCCTCGCGGTTTCAGGATGGCCGTATTCAGCTCGCGCCATTGCTCGGGCGTGTGCGGCCCGAACGATGCGCTGATGGTCTTCAGGTAAGCCAGCCCTTCGTCGAAGGTCTTGAAGCGGACGTCCAGCCCCAGGTACGAGCCGATGCGCGACACGGAAGATTCCGTCACGCGCGGGCCGACGTCGTTGATCAGCATCTTGCGGATCGGCGACTTCGGCAGGCCAGCCAGGCTCATGCCGATCAGCCCGCCCATCGACGTGCCGAACCAGTCGACCGACTCCACGTTCAGCCGCGCCACCAGCGTGACCATGTCGGCCACGTACTGCGGCAGCACGTAGCCCTTCGGATCGACCAGCCAGTCGGAGCGGCCGCGGCCGACCACGTCCGGGCAGATCACGCGGTAGTCGTTGCACAGCGCCTGCGCCAGCACGTCGAAGTCACGCCCAGTGCGGGTGAGGCCGTGCACGCAGACCAGCACGCGCGGATTCTGCGGATCGCCCCACTCGTGATAAGCCATCCGGTGCAGACCGGACGGACTCAAACACTGCACGAACGCAAGGCGCGGCGAAACGGGCATGAACAACTCCTACACGTGAACGGCGGGGAGAAAACGAAGCCTGATTGTACGCCGGCCCAGGTGCGGTGCGGCAATGCAGCAGGCAATGGCATATCGCCGGAAAGAAAGGCCGGAAAGAAAAAAAGCCCCGCGCGTGCGGGGCTTCCCTCCGGAGTGAGGACCGCCCTACTGCGCGACCCAACCGCCATCCATGTTCCAGGCCACGCCGCGCACCTGCTCCGCGGCATCGCTGCACAGGAACACCGCCAGCGCACCAAGCTGGTCGGGCGTGACGAACTCGCCGGACGGCTGCTTTTCCATCAGCAGTTCCTTCTTGGCCAATAGTGCGGAGATGCCTTCCTTCTCGGCACGCGCGTCGATCTGCTTCTGCACCAGCGGTGTCAGCACCCAGCCCGGGCAGATCGCGTTGGACGTGATACCCATCTGCGCGGTCTCCAGCGCCACCGACTTGGTGAAGCCGACGATGCCGTGCTTGGCCGCCACGTACGCCGACTTCTGCGCCGAAGCCACCAGCCCATGCGCCGAGGCGATGTTGATGATCCGCCCCCAGTTCTTCTGCTTCATGCCGGGGACGGCCAGCCGCGTGGTGTGGAACGCCGAGGTCAGGTTGATGGCGATGATGGCATCCCAACGCTCGGTCGGGAAGTCCTCCACGTTGGCCACGTACTGGATGCCGGCGTTGTTCACCAGGATGTCGACGCCGCCGAATTCGGCATCGGCATAGGCGAACATCGCTTCGATCTCGGCCGGCTTGCTCATGTCGGCGCCGTGGTAGCCGACGCGGATGGCGCGCTTGCCAGCTTCAGTGATCTGAGCCTTGGGCCCCTCCACGTCGCCGAAGCCGTTCATGATGATGTTGGCGCCCTGCGCGGCCAGCGCGCAGGCGATGCCCAGACCGATCCCGCTGGTCGAGCCCGTGACTAGGGCGGTTTTTCCTTGCAGCATCGCGGTCTCCTGGTCAGATCAGGTTGACGCCAGTCTTGGCCTGGATCTCTTCGCGCGACACACCCGGCGCGGTTTCGACCAGCTTCAGGCCCTGCTCGGTCACGTCGATCACGCCGAGGTCGGTAATGATGCGGTCGACCACGCCCACGCCTGTCAGCGGCAGGGTGCACTTGGCGAGGATCTTCAGGTCTTCGGTGCCGTCCTTCTTCTTGGCGGTGTGCTCCATCAGCACGATCACGCGCTTGACGCCGGCAACGAGGTCCATCGCGCCGCCCATGCCCTTGACCATCTTGCCGGGGATCATCCAGTTGGCCAGGTCACCGTATTCGCTGACCTGCATCGCGCCAAGAATCGACAGGTTGATCTTGCCGCCGCGGATCATCGCAAAGCTCTGGTCACTGCCGAAGATCGCGCTGCCTGGCAGTGTGGTCACAGTCTGCTTGCCGGCATTGATGAGGTCGGCGTCCACCTCGTCCTCGGTGGGAAACGGGCCGATGCCGAGCATGCCGTTCTCGCTCTGCAGCCAGACTTCCTTGTCGCCGGTGTGGTTGGCCACCAGTGTCGGAATGCCAATGCCGAGGTTGACGTAGAAACCGTCTTCCAGCTCCTGGGCGGCACGTGCCGCCATCTGATCTTGCGTCCAGGCCATGTCGGTCTCCTTAGTTGGCAGCGCGCGTGGTGCGCTTTTCGATGCGCTTCTCGGGCGTGGCATTGAGCACGATGCGGTGCACGTAGATGCCGGGCAGGTGGATGTCATCCGGCGCAAGCTCGCCCACCTCGACGATCTCCTCAACCTCGACGATGCAGACCTTGCCGGCGGTCGCCGCGGCCGGATTGAAGTTGCGCGCCGTCAGGTTGAAGCGCAGATTGCCGGACTTGTCGGCCACCTGGGCCTTGACCAGCGCCACGTCGGGCACGAGCGCGCGCTCCATGACGTAGGTTTCGCCGTCGAACTCGCGCAGCTCCTTGCCCTCGGCCACTTGTGTGCCGACGCCGGTCTTGGTGAAGAACGCCGGAATGCCGGCGCCGCCGGCGCGCAGCTTCTCGGCCAGCGTCCCTTGCGGGGTGAATTCCAGCTCCAGTTCGCCGGCCAGGTACTGGCGCTCGAACTCCTTGTTCTCGCCCACGTAGGACGAGATCATCTTCTTGATCTGGCGGGTTTCCAGCAGCAGGCCCAGGCCGAACCCGTCGACGCCCGCGTTGTTGGAGATGCAGGTCAGGCCGCGCGCGCCCGAATCACGCAGCGCACCGATCAGCGCCTCGGGAATGCCGCACAGGCCGAAGCCGCCCACGGCGATGGTCTGGCCGTCCTGGACGACGCCCGCGAGCGCCTCTTTGGCGCTGGGGTAGATTTTGTTCATGCGTGCTCCTTCCTTGGTGGTCCAACGAATCCGGCAGGGTTTTGACCGGTCGCACAGGCAGAATATGTGCGGCGCGGCGCCAGAAAATTGTAACGGTACAATCCGGCGAGAATACGCAAGCGTCACGCAACGCAGCAATACGTACGACTACATAAGGCCTCAACCTAATCGCAAACCGCCATGCCCGCACTCGATTACCAGACCGCTTTCCAGCTCGCCCCGGTCGGCATGGTGATGTCCCGTGAGCGCGTCATGCTCGATTGCAATGACGAGGCCGCCCGCATCTTCGGCCATCCGCGCACGGCGATGATCGGGCAATCGTTTGAGCTGCTCTATCCGACACACGACGAGTACGAACGCACCGGCGCGCGCATCGTCCCCATCATGAACGCACGCGGCAGCTATTCGGACGAGCGCATCATGAAGCGCGCAAACGGTGAACTCTTCTGGTGCCACGTCACTGGCCGGGCACTGGAGCGCACCAAGCCGCTGGGCGAAGGCATCTGGACGTTCGAGGATTTGTCGGCGCACCGGCCGGTGACGGCGGCGCTCACGCCGCGCGAACGCGACATCGCCGCACAGCTGGTGGAAGGCAAGACCAGCAAGCAGATCGGCAAGCAGCTGGAGATCAGCCCGCGCACGGTGGAAATCTACCGCGCGCGGCTGATGAAGAAGTACGCCGCCGGCACCTCGCTGGAACTGGTGCAGCGGCTGATGGGGCATTGAGGACCGCCCCGCTCCGTCAAACCATCCCGTCGTCGGCGTTGATGACGGCGCCGTTGATGAAGTCCGACTGATCGGACGCCAGCAGCAAGATCAGCCCATCCAGGTCTTCTGGCTTGCCGACGCGCTTGCGCGGCAGCATCTGCACGAGCTTCTGGCCGGCTTCGGTTTCCCAGTGGTGGTGATTGATTTCGGTATCGATATAGCCTGGGCAGATGGCGTTGGTGTTGATGCCGTGACGGCCCCACTCCAGCGCCATGGCTCGCGTCATGTGCACCACGGCCGCCTTGCTCATGCAGTACACGCCGATCTGCGACAGCACCTTCAGACCCGCCACCGAGGCGATGTTGATGATGCGCGACTGCGGCAGCGGTGAGCCGTTCTTCTCCGCGCCCTTGGCCCGCGCAATCATGCGCTTGGCGGTTTCCTGCGCCACGAAGAAGGCGCCGCGCGTGTTGGTGTCGAAGACGAAATCGAAGTCGTCCGGCGTGACGTCCACCATGCGCTGCGTGGTCGAGACGCCCGAGTTGTTGACGAGGATATCGATGGTGCCGGCCTCAGTCTCGGCATGGGCGATGGCGGCGCGGATGCTGTCCGGGTCCGTCACGTCCAGGCGCACGACGTGGGCGCTGCCGCCCTTCGATTCGATATCGGCGCGCAGCTCCTTCAAGCGCTCGACGCGGCGCGAAGCCAGCACGACCTTGGCGCCGGCAGCCGCAAGCGTATGCGCAAAACGCGCCCCGAGGCCGCTGGATGCGCCGGTGATCAGCGCGACCTTGCCTTCCAGATTGATCGACAAACCCATGATGCTTCGTCCCAGTATGTTGGTGTAGCGTGCACCGGCCCGCTTGAGCGCAGGTCTGGCACGCGGCATGTGACGGAGGGGCAGCTTAGCAAAAAATCGAACGACCGTTCAAAAATTCCACTTGCCGCAATCGGGCGCCTCCCCGACAATGCCGAAAATTCTAATGCAGCAATCCGCCATACCAATAAGCAAACGCCCTACAAGCGAAGAGACATTTATGAACCAGCAGCAGCTCCTCGAACAGTACGGTCCCCGTGAATCCATGGAGTATGACGTCGTGATCGTCGGCGGCGGGCCGGCGGGCCTGGCGACGGCGATCCGCATCAAGCAGCGCGCGGCCGAGACCGGCAAGGACGTCTCCGTCGTCGTGCTGGAAAAGGGCTCCGAGCCGGGCGCGCACATCCTGTCGGGCGCCGTGATGGACCCGCGTGCGATCGACGAGCTGCTGCCCAACTGGAAGCAAGACGGCGCCCCGCTCAACCAGCTCGTCACCGGCGACGACGTGCTGTTCCTGAGCGAAACCGGCGTCAAGCGCACGCCCGACTGGCTGGTGCCGCGCAACTTCCATAACCACGGCTGCTACGTCATCTCGCTGTCCAACGTCGTCAAATGGATGGCGACGCAGGCCGAAGCGCTGGGCGTGGAAATCTTCCCGGGCTTTGCCGCCGCCGAGGTGCTGTACGACAAGGATGACGCAGGAAACCCGGGCGCGGTGCGCGGCGTCGCCACCGGCAACATGGGCATCGGCAAGGACGGCGAGCCGACTGAGAACTTCCAGCTCGGCATGGAGCTGCTGGGCAAGTACACCATCTTCGCCGAAGGCGCGCGCGGCCACCTGGGCCGCCAACTGCTCGACCAGTTCAAGCTCAACGCCGGCAAGGACCCGCAGACCTTCGCCATCGGCATCAAGGAACTGTGGGAAATCGACCCAGCCAAGGCCAAGCCCGGCCTGGTGGTCCACACGGCCGGCTGGCCGATGCAGGACGACACCTTCGGCGGCGGCTTCCTGTATCACCTGGAAGACAACAAGGTCACGCTCGGTTTCGTCATCGGTCTCGACTACAAGAACCCTTGGCTGAGCCCGTTCGAGGAGATGCAGCGCTGGAAGACCCACCCGGCCATCCGCGCGCACATCGAAGGCGGCAAGCGTATCGGCTACGGTGCCCGCGCCATCAACAACGGCACGCCGCAGGCGCTGCCCAAGACGGTGTTCCCGGGCGGCGCGCTGGTGGGCTGCGACGCCGGCTACCTGAACGCCGCACGCATCAAGGGCAGCCATGCGGCCATCAAGAGCGGCATGATGTGCGGTGACGCGGTGTTCGACGCCGTGACCGCCGGCCGCGCTGCCGACGAACTGACCGCCTACCCCGCCGCCTTCGAGCAGAGCTGGCTGAAGGAAGAACTGGACCAGTCGCGCAACTTCAAGCTGTGGTTCAAGAAGAGCCCGACGCTGGGCAAGATCATGACCGGCATCGAGCAATGGCTGCTGCCCAAGGTCGGCGTGAAGAACCCGCCCTGGACGCTGCACGGCACGAAGCCGGACAACGTCTCGCTCAAGCCGGCAGCCGACTGCACCAAGATCGAGTATCCGAAGCCGGACGGCAAGCTGACCTTCGACCGCCTCTCGTCGGTGTTCATCTCGAACACCAACCACGAAGAAAACCAGCCGGCCCACCTGACGCTGAAGGACCCGACCGTCCCCGTACGCATCAACTGGATGCAGTTTGCAGGCCCGGAATCGCGCTACTGCCCGGCCGGCGTGTACGAGTTCGTCAAGAGCGACGATGGTGCCGAACGCCTGCAGATCAACGCGCAGAACTGCGTGCACTGCAAGACCTGCGACATCAAGGACCCGACGCAGAACATCGTATGGGTCACGCCGGAAGGTGGCGGCGGGCCGAACTACGTCGGCATGTGATCGGCGAGCGACCAACAAAAAAGACGGCTTGGAGCCGTCTTTTTTGTTGCCTGCGCGGATCGCGCAGTTGGCGAAATTACGACGTTTTCGCCGCAATCGCCGGCGTCGCCACCGACACGTCGCCGCATTGCGCGCGGTGGCGCAGCGCGTGGTCGATCAGCACCAGCGCCAGCAGCGCCTCGGCGATCGGCGTGGCGCGGATACCGACGCACGGGTCGTGGCGACCGAAGGTCTCCACCATGGCCGGATCGCCCGCCTTGTCGATCGAGCGGCGCGGCGTGCGGATGCTCGAGGTCGGCTTGATCGCCAGCGACGCGGAGATGTCTTGCCCCGTCGAGATGCCGCCCAGGATGCCGCCGGCGTTGTTGCCGACGAAGCCCTCCGGCGTCAGCTCATCACCGTGCTCCGAACCACGCTGGACAACCGCGTGGAAACCCGCGCCGATCTCCACGCCCTTCACCGCATTCAGGCCCATCATCGCGTGGGCGATGTCGGCGTCCAGGCGGTCGAACAGCGGCTCGCCCCAGCCGACCGGCACGCCAGTGGCCACCACTTCGATGCGCGCGCCGACGGAATCGCCATCCTTGCGCAACGCATCCATGTAGGTTTCCAGCTCGGGGACGATCTCGGCATTGGGCGCGAAGAACGGGTTGTTCGGTACCTCGTTCCAGTCGATGAACGGGATCTGGATCTCGCCGAGCTGCGACATGAAACCGTGGATTTCCACGCCAAACTTTTCACGCAGCCACTTCTTGGCCACCGCGCCTGCGGCCACCACCGGTGCCGTCAACCGTGCCGACGAACGGCCGCCGCCACGCGGATCGCGGATGCCGTACTTGTGCCAGTAGGTGTAGTCGGCGTGGCCCGGGCGGAAAGTCTCGGCGATGTTGCTGTAGTCCTTGCTGCGCTGGTCGGTGTTGCGGATCAGCAGGCAGATGGGCGTGCCGGTGGTCTTGCCCTCGTACACGCCGGAGAGGATCTCGACCAGGTCCTCTTCCTTGCGCTGCGTGACATGGCGCGAGGTGCCGGGCTTGCGGCGATCCAGGTCGGGCTGGATGTCTTCAGCAGAGAGCGTCATGCCCGGCGGGCAGCCGTCGATGACCGCGCCGATGGCCGGGCCATGCGACTCGCCGAAGGTGGTGACGGAAAACAGCAGGCCCAGGGTATTGCCAGACATGATCGTGCTCGGGAAAGTGCCGCCAGGCCGGCGGCACGGGACATCGGGGGAAACCGCTATTGTATCGCCAGGCGATCCGCCGGATCAGCCACCGATGCCGAGCAGCTCGACCTCGAAGTTCAGGGTGGCGTTGGGCGGAATCGTGCCGGGCACGCCCTGCGGGCCGTAAGCAGTAGCCGCCGGGCAGGTCAGCTTGGCCTTGCCGCCTACCTGCATCTTCTGCACGCCTTCGGTCCAGCACGGGATCACGCGGTTCAGCGGGAACGAAATCGGCTGGCCGCGCTTGTACGAGCTGTCGAACTCCTTGCCATCGGTGAGCGTGCCGCGATAGTGCACTTTGACCGAATCGGTGGCCTTGGGCGACGGGCCCGTGCCCTTGGTCAGGTGCTGGACAACCACGCCCGAGGGCAAGGTTTCAGTCTGCGCCGCTGCGGATGCCGGAGCGGTATAGGCAGCGACGGTCAACGAGGTGGTGCACAGCAGCAGGGAAATGCGTTTCATGGTTGGATGCGAGAAGAGTTGATCAGGGTATCGGACAACAAGCCAATCGGCAGTGTATCGGACTCAACCGGCGCCTAGCGCCATTCGCCGCGCAGGGCCAGCACGGCCTGCTGGAGCCCCTCAGGCGACACCGACTGCGCCGGCACCGGCGCGCCGATGCACAGCTCCAGCTTGTTGAGGAAGCCGCGACGGAACGGGCGCGTCATCGCCGCCCCGCCCTGGCGCGAGAAGAAGCTGCCCCACAGCCCGCGCAGCGCCATCGGCACCACCGGCACCGGGGTGCGCTCGACGATGCGGCGCACGCCTTCCTTGAACGGGTTCATCTCGCCGGTGGCCGTGATCTTGCCCTCGGGGAAGATGCAGACCACCTCGCCTTCGGCCAGCGCGGCGGCGATGGTGTCATAGGCGCGCGTGAGCATCTCCGGGTCCTCATGCATCGACGCAATGGGAATCGCCTTGACCGTGCGGAAGAACCACGACAGCACCGGCACCTTGAAGATCCGGTGGTCCATCACAAAGCGCACCGGGCGGCGCACGAAGGCGCCCACCACCACCGCGTCGACAAAACTCACGTGGTTGCACACCAGCAGGCACGGGCCCTCGTCGGGAATCTGGTCGGCGCCCTCCACCCTCACACGGTAGACGGTATGGAGCAGCAACCACATCACGAAGCGGATCAGGAATTCCGGCACCAGCGTGTAGATGTAGATCGCCACCACCGCGTTGAGGATGCCCGTAACCAGGAACAGCTGCGGGATCGTGAAGCCGGCATGCGTCAGAACCATCGCCAGCACCGACGAGCCAATCATGAAAAGCGCATTGAGGATGTTGTTGGCCGCAATGATGCGCGCGCGGTGCGTCGGCTCGCAGCGGCTCTGGATCATCGCGTACAGCGGCACGCTGTAGAAGCCGCCGAACATCGCCAGCAGGAACAGATCGGCCAGCACGCGCCAGTGGCGATGGTTCTGCAGGAAGCCGCCGATGCCCGTCAGCACATCGTGCGCGACCAATGCCTCCGCGTGCGAGGCGAAGTACAGATCGACGGCGAACACCGTCATGCCAATCGAGCCGAACGGCACCAGGCCGATCTCCACCTGCCGTCCCGAGAGTTTTTCGCACAGCACCGAGCCCAGCCCGATGCCGATCGAGAACACCGCCAGCAGCAGCGTGACCACGTTCTGGTCGCCGCCAAGCACGTTGCGCGCAAAGGCAAAGAACGACGTGAGGAAGGTCGCGCCGACGAACCACAGCCACGAGATGCCCAGCAGGCTCAGGAACACCGCACGCTGGTTGCTCGCGAGCTTCAGGTTGCGCCAGGTCTCGGAGATCGGGTTCCAATTGATGCGCAGATCCGGCTGCGAGGCTGGCGACACCGGCACGCCGCGCGCCGTCAGCCAGCCGGATACGGCAATCACGATGCAGGCAATTCCGGTCAGCGTCGGCCCGATCAGTTCATCGCCGCGCGTGAGATTGGCCAGCTCGCCGCCGCCGATGGTGCCGATCAGGATGGCGACGAAGGTGCCCATCTCCACCATGCCATTGCCGCCCACCAGTTCGGATGACTGCAGATGCTGCGGCAGGTAAGCGTACTTGACCGGCCCGAACAGCGTCGAATGCACGCCCATCAGGAAGGTGCCAAGATAGAGCAGCTCGACGCGGTGCAGGGCAAACCCCGCACAGCCGATCACCATGATGCCGATCTCCAGCGTCTTCACCAGGCGGATCAGCCGGGCCTTGTCCATGCGGTCGGCAATCTGGCCGCTGGTGGCCGACAGCAGCACGAACGGCGCAATGAAGATGGCCGAGATGAGGAATGCCGCCGACGCCGGGTCCGCATTGCCAAACAGTGCGGCGTGGTAGGTGACCAGCGAGGAGAACGCGACCTTGAATACGTTGTCGTTCATGGCCCCCAGGAACTGGGTCCAGAAGAACGGGGCAAAGCGGCGTTGCTTCAGCAGGGAAAACTGGCTCGATTGGCTCATCGACGGAGATGTTCGGGGTTCAACAAAAAACCCGCTCGCAACGGCGGGCGGGTTTCAGGGCAGCGGTGAAGACGTGATGCGGATCAGTCTTCGTTGGCCTTCTCTTCCGGCCAGTCGCGGATGTAGGCCTTGAGCATCTTGTTCTCGAAGTTCTGCTCCTCGAACACGGCGCGGGCGACGTCGTAGAACGAGATCACGCCCATCAGCGTGCGGTTGTCGAGCACCGGCAGGTAGCGGGCATGGCGCTCCAGCATCATGCGGCGCACTTCGTTCACGTCAGTTTCCGGCGTGCAGGTAAGCGGGTGGTCATCCATCACCTTGCGGATGGTGGTGCCTTCGCCCACCGAGCCGCGGTGCTTGGCGAGCACCTGGATGACTTCACGGAAGGTCAGCATGCCGACCAGTTCGCCGTATTCCATCACCACCAGCGAGCCGATGTCATATTCGGCCATCGTCTGCACCGCCACCTGGAGTTTGGTTTCCGGGGCCACGGTGTAGAGCGTGTTGCCCTTCACGTGAAGGATGTCGCTGACTTTCATGTTGCGTCTCCCAGGTCGGGGTGCCGGTCGGCCGGGGCGGCGACCGCGCGCGGGTTGTGGTTATGGTTGTGTTTCGATCCTAGCCCAAACCGATGGGCTTCGACAAGCACGCGGCGCAGAAAAATAGCGTCAAAAACCGCGCCCGCTCGGCGTTTGCCCGGAATGCACCGCAACAGGGAGCGGTGCTAGCATGCGCCGTCTCCATCCGACTTCGGTGCTTGAAACCATGTCCAAAGCCCGCTTCGATACGCTGGCGCTGCATGCCGGTGCCGCGCCCGACCCGGCCACCGGCGCGCGCGCCACGCCCATCCACCTCACCACGTCGTTCGTCTTCCGCGACAGCGAACACGCCGCCTCGCTGTTCAACATGGAGCGCGCGGGCCACGTTTATTCGCGCATCTCCAACCCGACCGTCGCCGTGTTTGAAGAGCGCATGGCCTCGCTGGAAAACGGCGTCGGGGCGATCGCCACGGCCTCGGGCCAAGCCGCGCTGCACCTGGCCATCGTCACGTTGATGGGCGCCGGCTCGCACATCGTCGCATCCTCTGCGCTGTATGGCGGCTCACACAATCTGCTGCACTACACGCTGCGCCGTTTCGGCATCGAGACGACCTTCGTCAAGCCCGGCGACATTGACGGTTGGCGTGCGGCCATTCGTCCGAATACGCGGCTGCTGTTTGGCGAGACGCTCGGCAACCCGGGGCTCGACGTGCTCGACATCCCGACCGTGGCGTCGATCGCGCATGACGCGGGCGTGCCGCTGCTGGTCGATTCGACCTTCACCACGCCGTGGCTGTTGCAGCCGTTCGCGCTTGGCGCCGACCTGCTCTACCACTCCGCCACCAAGTTTCTCGGCGGGCATGGCACCACCATCGGCGGCGTGCTGGTGGATGGCGGCACCTTCGACTACGTGGCCGGCGGCAAGCACCCCGAGCTGACCGAGCCCTACCCGGGCTTCCACGACATGGTGTTTGCCGAGGAAAGCACCGTCGCGCCCTTTCTGCTGCGCGCCCGCCGCGAGGGCCTGCGCGACTTCGGCGCCTGCATGAACCCGATGGCGGCATGGCAATTGCTGCAGGGCATCGAAACGCTACCGCTGCGCATGGCGCGACATGTCGAGAACACCCGCCGCATCGTCGCCTTCCTGGCCAGCCAACCGATGGTGGCATCGGTGGCCTACCCCGAGCTGGAATCGCACCCCGACCACGCCCTGGCCAAGCGCCTGCTGCCGCGCGGCTGCGGCGCCGTGTTCAGCTTCGACCTGCGCGGCGACCGGCGCGCCGGCCAGCAATTCATCGAATCGCTCGGCCTGTTCTCGCACTTGGCCAACGTGGGCGATGCACGCTCGCTGGTCATCCACCCGGCGTCGACCACGCACTTCCGCATGGACGCCACCGCGCTGGCCGCCGCCGGCATCGGCGAAGGCACGATCCGCCTGTCGATCGGTCTGGAAGATGCCGACGACCTGATCGACGATCTCAAGCGCGGTCTGAAGGCTGCTGAACGTGCCATGTCGGCCTCATCTGGCGCATCCGCCGGCAAGACCGCACCCAACGCAACCGGAGCTCGCTGATGGAATGGACCGTACAAGGCCAGCGTGCCTACGCCTACACCGGCGGCAAACCGTTTGACTCGGCGCTGCCGTGCGTCGTCTTCGTGCATGGCGCGCAGAACGATCATTCCGTGTGGGGCCTGCAGACGCGCTGGTTTGCACACCATGGCTTTAGCGTGCTGGCGGTCGACCTGCCCGCGCACGGCCGCAGCGGCGGCGCGCCCCTGCAAACCGTCGAGGCAATGGCCGACTGGGTCATGGCGCTCGTGCAGGCGGCAGGCGTCACGCAGCCGGTGATGGTGGTCGGGCACAGCATGGGCTCGCTGATTGCGCTGGAATGCGCCTCGCGCTACGCCGATCGCGTGCGCCGCATCGCGCTGGTAGCAACCGCCTGGCCGATGAAGGTGTCGGATGCGTTGCTCGATGCCGCGTTGAACAACACACCGGCGGCCATCGACATGGTCAACATCTGGTCGCACTCCAGCCTCGCCAACAAACCCTCTGCGCCCGGCCCGGGTTTCTGGATGCATGGCGGCAGCCAGCGGCTGATGGAGCGTGTGGCACGCGGCTCGGAGGCACCGGTATTCCATACGGATTTCTCCGCCTGCAACGCCTATGCACGCGGCGCGGAAGCGATGGCGGCGGTGCAGTGCCCATCACTCGTGATCGTCGGTGAGAAAGACCAGATGACACCGGCCAAGGTCGGCCGGCAGGTCGCCGCCGGGATCGCCGGCAGCCGCGTGGTCGCCCTGCCCTGTGGGCATGCCGTCATGGGAGAATGTCCGGATGGCACGCTCGATGCGCTGATCGCCTTCGCGCGCGAGCGCGAGCCTGTCACCGCGTAGGCGTTCCGCACAGGAGACGACCATGGCCACCACCGACACGCGTCACTTCGGCAGCTTCGCCGAGTTCTATCCGTTCTACCTGGGCGAGCATCAGAATCGCACCTGCCGACGCTTGCACTTTGCGGGGTCGACGCTGGCGCTGGTGTGCCTGATCCAGTTGGTCTTCACGGGCAGCCTGTGGTGGCTGCTCGGCGCGGCCGTGAGCGGCTATGCCTTTGCCTGGGTCGGGCACTTCGGTTTCGAGAAGAACCGCCCGGCCACCTTCCGCCACCCGCTCTACAGCCTGATGGGCGATTGGGTGATGTACCGCGATATCTGGGTCGGCAAGATTCCGTTCTAAGGCGAATCAGGCGCCGGTCGCTGCCATGCGTGCGGCACCCGGCACGGGCATGGAGGCCGCCTCGGCGGCGGCTTTCACACCATGCTCGCCCGAGGCGAAGATGGCTTCCAGCGTGCAGTCCAGCGCCGGGTTGTGCAGTTGGTCCCGCAGCAATTGCGTATCGCCGAGCTGGCGCGCAAAGGACGTGCGCGACAGCCGCGGCAGGTTCAGCACAAGCTTCTCGTACAGCGGCCGCAACGTGGTCGAATGTGCATCGCACAGCAGCGCCCAGTGCGACTGGCCGCGATCCTGCTGCAGCTTGCCAACCAGATGCAGGTGCTTGAGCTTGACCAGCAGGTCGGCCACGTAGTCCGCCTCCAGCCTCAGGCTCCGGCCGATGTCCAGCTCGCCGAGCGTACGCGGCGCATGCTCGCGCGCGCGGTACAGCAGTAACAGAATGCCCAACGCATCGAAGAACTCGCTGCCCGGGAATGAGCGGCGCTGCCAGTAGCCCTGGCGGATGATGGGCAGCGCCGACGCAATGGTCGCGCCGACCAGCGTCACCAGCCAACTCACATAGATCCACACCAGGAAGATCGGCAGCGCGGCAAAGGCGCCGTACACCGCCGTGTAGGTCGGGAAGCGCGCCACGTAATAGCCGAAGCCGCGCTTGGCGATTTCAAAGGCGATGGCAGCGACCAGACCGGCCACGAACGCGTCGCGCCACGCCACGTTGGTGTTGGGCACGAACACGTACAGCATGGCAAAGGCCACGGCCGACAGCAGGATCGGCACCACGCCCACCAGCACGCCCAGCCCGAACGGCAGCTTGTGCACATAGCCGGCCGAGATCGACACCAGATAGGAGCTGACCGACAGGCTCGCACCGATCAGCACCGGCCCGAACGAGACCAGCGCCCAGAACACCATCACCCGCTGCGCCATGGGCCGACGTTGCCGCACGCGCCAGATGGCGTTGAGCGCGTTCTCGACCGTGAGCATGGTCATGACCGAGGTCACGACCAGGCCGATCAGGCCGGCGGCGGTGAGCCCTTTAGCATTGCGCGAGAACTGGTTCAGGTAGGTCAGGATCGAGCGGCTGATGTTCTCCGGAACGAGGTTGCTGAACAGGTAGCTCTCGATGGCCGAGCGGAAGCTCTGGAACATCGGAAACGCCGTAAACAGCGCAAACGCCACCGTCAGGATCGGCACCAGCGACAGCACCGTGGTGAAGGTCAGGCTGCCGGCCACCTGCGGCAGGCCGTCGTCGCCCGCGCGCCGCGATGCGTAGCGCAGCAGCGCACGCAGCTTGGGCACATTCCATTGACGAAGCGCACGGGTGTCGATATGCATGAAGAACAAGGCGGGGAGCGGGTGAAACGAAGATGGGGGCCGCAACTATAATACCGCGACCCTTTTACCGCATTGTTATGAAAGATATCCTCGTCCTGTACTACAGCCGCCATGGCAGCACGCGGGCCTTGGCCGAAGCCATCGCACAGGGCATCGAGAGCGTGGACGGTGCGCAGGCGCGCGTGCGCACCGTGCCTGCCGTGTCGGCGGTGTGCGAAGCCACCCAGCCCGACGTGCCCGACAGCGGCCCGCCTTACGTGGAAGTGCGCGACCTAGAGGAATGCGTGGGGCTGGCGCTGGGCTCGCCCACGCGCTTCGGCAACATGGCCGCGCCGCTCAAATACTTCCTGGACGGCACCACCCCACAGTGGCTCTCTGGTGCACTGGCCGGCAAACCGGCCTGCGTGTTCACCTCCACCGGCAGCATGCACGGCGGGCAGGAAACCACGCTGCTGTCGATGATGATGCCGCTCCTGCACCACGGCATGGTCGTGCTGGGCCTGCCGTATCAGCAGAGTGAACTGATGTCGACCGATGCCGGCGGCACGCCGTATGGGCCGTCACATGTCGCGCATCGCGGCGACACCGCCCCGCTCACCGCCGCCGAACGCACCCTCGCCGTGGCGATGGGGCGTCGGCTGGCCCAGACCGCCCTCAAGCTCGCCGCATGACCTCCATCGACGCCCCGGTTCCGCATTCGCGCGCGCTGCACCTGCTCAGCGCCGGCAGCCTGATCGCGTTGATCGCCCTGTGCGCGGCATGGGAGCTGTGGCTCGCGCCGCTGCGCCCGGGTGGCTCGTGGCTGGCACTGAAAGCGCTGCTGCTCGCGTGGCCGCTGCCGGGCGTGCTGCGCCGGAACCGCTACACGATGCAGTGGGCGTCGATGTTCATCCTGCTGTTCTTTACCGAAGGCATCGTGCGCGCGACGTCTGATGCCAGCCTGTCGCGCTCGCTGGCCTGGGTGGAAGTCGCGCTCAGCCTGGTGTTCTTCTTCGCCACCATCTTCTACCTGCGTCCGTTCAAGCGTGCAGCCAAGGCGCGCGCCAAGCAGGACGCCTGACCTCCATCGCCATGACCCACGATGCGTTCCTGCAGGCCTGCGTTGATGCCATCGGCGCCGCTTATGTCGTCACCGCACCGGAAGACCAGGCGCCCTATCTGACGGATTGGCGCAAGCGCTTCACCGGCCGCGCGCGTGCCGTGCTGCGCCCGACCGATGCGGCGCAGGTCGCCGCGCTGGTCCGCCTGTGCGGAGAACACGGCGTGCCGATCGTCCCGCAAGGCGGCAACACCGGCCTGTGTGGCGGCGCCACGCCCGACATGGAAGGCAACGCGGTGGTGGTCTCCCTGCAGCGCATGCAACGCGTGCGCGCGGTCGATCCGATCAACAACACCATCACCGTCGATGCCGGCTGCATCCTGGCGAGCGTCCAGCAAGCCGCAGCGGCGTCCGACCGCCTCTTCCCGCTCAGCCTGGCCGCGGAAGGCAGCTGCACCATCGGCGGCAACCTGGCGACGAATGCCGGCGGCACGGCGGTCCTGCGCTACGGCAATGCACGCGAACTGTGCCTGGGCGTGGAAGCCGTGCTGCCCAACGGCGAGCTCTGGGACGGCCTGCGCGGCCTGCGCAAGGACAACACCGGCTACGACCTGCGCGACCTGCTGATCGGCGCGGAAGGCACGCTGGGCATCATCACCGGGGCGATGCTGAAGTTGTTTCCGCAGCCGCGCGCCAAGGTGACGGCGCTGGCGGCGCTGCAATCGCCGCGCCAGGCGCTGGCATTCCTGTCGCTTGCGCAGAGCCATGCGGGTACGCTGCTGACGGGCTTCGAGCTGATGTCGGCGTTCTGCCTGGAGCTGGTGCGCAAGCATTACCCGCAACTGCGCGTGCCGTTCGGGCAGACGTATGCGCAATACGTGCTATTGGAGCTCTCGGATCTGGAAAGCGAAGCGCACGCCCGCGCGCTGTTCGAAGCGCTGATGGAAGAGGCGCTCGCGCGCGGCGTGATCGAGGATGCGGCAGTGGCCGAGTCGGTCGCCCAGTCGCGCGACTTCTGGAACCTGCGCGAGCACATCCCGCTCGCCCAGGCCGACGAAGGCAAGAACATCAAGCACGACATCGCCGTGCCGATCTCGCGCATTGCAGACTTTATCGAGGTGACCGACCGCGCGCTGGCGGCGGCTTACCCCGATATCCGCATGGTCACCTTCGGGCACCTGGGCGACGGCAACCTGCACTACAACGTGTCACCGCCCGAGGGGCACGAGCACGAGGCATTCCTGACCCATCAGGACGGCATCAACCGCATCGTGCACGACAGCGTGCATGCGCACGGCGGATCGATCTCGGCCGAGCATGGCATCGGCCAGCTCAAGCGCGAAGACAATGCGCGCTACAAGAGCCCGGTGGAGCTGGCGGCCATGCGCGCGATCAAGCAGGCGCTTGACCCGCGCGGGCTGATGAATCCGGGGAAGGTGCTGTAACCTCAGCCGAAAAATCGGAAGGTGTAGTTCACCACCGCAAAGAGCACCGTTGCCCCCAGCAGCCACAGCAACAGACGCGGCACGCCGCTGGGCGGCAGGCGATGCTCGGACACATTGGAACGATCGCCGATGCGCCCGCTTTGGGCGTTGCGGATATAGGTAGACCGGGACGCCCCTGCCGGGCGTCGTGCGTAACGTGTGCTCATTTCAACTTCCCCTCATGGCCGTGGCTGACGCCCCGCCTGGCCCCCTGTCGCCGGCGAGATCGCTGCAGCGCAAGGCTGCCCAAACAAGACTCCCCTGATTTCCCGTCTGGTCGGAACCGCAAAGGCTTCCGTCACGCCCGTAGGCGCGCGTAGGCACGGCGTTCCGCGTCATAGCGCGGAATTTCGAGTTGAAACGTATTCTTATTTCACTACCCGACCGTCATGAAATGTAGCAAAAAATACCCCCGATGGGGGGTATCCATTTCGTAATGAAACTTTTGGGTGATGCGCCGGCGCGACGCTTTGGAGGGGGTCCGATTGCGGCCGGCGGCTCTGCCACCGCCAACCCGCTTCACACCGGGCTTGCCGGGCCAGGGCTGACACCGTTTCCGGCAACCCATCTGATAGAATCGCGGCCTCCCATCTGCGGGAGCCGCAATGCCGGCGCGCCTGCCAGGGCATCGCATTGCGCGCTGTCTGCCCATAGCTCAGTTGGATAGAGCATCGGCCTTCTAAGCCGACGGTCGGGGGTTCGAATCCCTCTGGGCAGGCCAACCACATCAAAGGGGGGCGCGATCTCCCATCGCTTGCCCGCCTGCACGTTGTCACTGCGTAGGCAACATCTCCGCATGTCGGTGCCACGCACATCCATCTGGACGCAGACACCTGCGCCGATGGAATTTGCCACAGCCGCCTCGTCGAAATGGCTGCCTAGGCTCCCGCTTATGGCGCACTTTCAACGCATGTGACGAAAAACCCTGCAAGCGGCAATCACTTGTCCGCACTGAAGTGCCGCGCTGGCGGGTCACATGTAAGGCCATGTTAGCGGGCTGGACGCTGCGCAGCGCGAACTCATAAGATCGTCCCACCCCGTTTGAGCCCGGGCGCCTTTGCTACCACAGCACACGGTTGCGCCTGCCTCGCCGTCCGGCGTCTGCTTGTGCGTGCAAATGCCCAGGCAGCTCCCCGCCATCTTCGTCAACTTGCTTTCAATAGCCTAGACAAGACCTCATACGATTCATTTCGTTAAATATTCCGAGCCGTATCAGGCGGCTTTCAAGGAGGAAATTTCAATGGAATTCATACGCCTCAGCGTTGTGTACGTTCACCTTATCGCGTGCTGCGTAGCGATTGGATTGGTGTTGACCAGTGATCTAGCGATCATCAGGCAACTCATTACCGGAGACTATGCAAGCCAACATGACGCGGACCACATCAGCTCCCTGCAATCCACGATTTCAAAAGCCTTGATTGTGCTGTGGATCACGGGTGCCGCACTGATCTGGATTGACGTCTCCGCCAAGGGCCTCTCGTATTTCGGCAATCCGAAAATTCAAGCCAAGATCGGCATGGTTGTGCTGCTCACGCTGAATGGTTTTGCATTGCATGCCGCAGTGATGCCCGCCTTGAAGCGCGTCGGTTCGCTGCTTGATCTGACGTTCAGTGCACGTATGTTGGCAATCTTCTCCGGCGCGGTCTCTGCCGTATCCTGGTTCTATGCCGCCATGCTGGGCGTCGGCCGGCCGCTGGCTTGGAAATACTCGTTGCTTCAATTGCTGGCTGCCTATCCCTTCCTCGTCGCAGGCGGATTTGCCATGATGGTGGTGCTGACCGCCCGGGCAAGAAACCGTGAAATGGACAGCACTGGAAGGTTCGAGAATATCCTGCAGTCGTCCCACTAAGTTGGTTTAACGCATAGGCAGAGCGCCCTACCGAGGGCGCTCTGCCTTTCGCTCGTGAAGCGGTTTCACACAGCTGTAAACGGCAATTTCATGAACGCGCCACGCCAGCGCGACATCAAGATATAGGCGCGCGAAGTCTTTGCGCCCAGGCACCACCCTCCTCTACGCGCCAGCCAACTCCGGCTCACAGCGCATTCAACGGAATCTTCAGATATCGCACCCCGTTCGGTTCAGCCGGCGGCAATGCACCCGCGCGGATGTTGACCTGGATGGACGGCAGCATCAGCGTCGGCATGCCAAGCGTGGCGTCGCGTCTGGTGCGCATCTGCACGAAATCGTCTTCGGTCACGCCATCGCGCACGTGGATGTTGGCACGACGCTGCTCGGCCACGGTGGTCTGGCAGGCGGCGTCGCGACCGGCCGGCGGGTAGTCGTGGCACATGTAGAGGTGCGTGTGGGACGGCAGGTCCAGCAGGCGCCGGATCGAGTGGTATAGCGTGCGCGCATCGCCGCCGGGGAAATCGCAGCGGGCGGTGCCGACGTCCGGCATGAACAGCGTGTCGCCCACGAACACCGCGTCACCCACCTGATAGGCCATGTCGGCCGGCGTGTGGCCGGGCACGGCCAGCGCGCGCGCTTCCAGCGTGCCGATGTGGAAGACCTCATCCGGCGCGAACAGGTGGTCAAACTGCGAGCCGTCGAGCCGGAACGATGGCTCCAGGTTGAAGATCGGTTTGAACACGCCCTGCACCACCTGGATGCGCTCGCCGATGGCGATCTTCCCGCCGAACCTGCCGCGCAGATACGGCGCCGCCGACAGGTGATCGGCATGCGCGTGGGTCTCCAGCAGCCATTCGACCTGCAGATGCTCGGTCTCGATGAAGGTGGCCACACGGTCCACCGATCGGGTGCACGTGCGGCCGGATTTGGGCTCGTAGTCGAGCACCGAGTCGATCACGGCGCACTTCGTGCCGGGCCCGGAGTGGACCACGTAGGTCATGGTGCACGTGTCGGGGTCGAAGAACGATTCGATCTGGGCTTGCATGGTCAGGCTTCCACAAACAATCTATATTTTTATAGAATATCCGTAGACATTCTGTCTGCCAATAGAGCGTTTCATCTGCCGCGCCCCATCATGTCCGAACCGACCACCGCCCCCGATCCGGCCGCCATTACCCCGCTGCCCGAGCACGCCATCGCCATGCTGCGCGATTCCGCTGCCCAGGCTTGCGCGGTGCTCAAGGCCATGGCCCACGAAGACCGCCTGTTGCTGCTGTGCCAGTTGACGCAGGGCGAGCGCAACGTCGGCGAACTCGAAGCGCTGGTGGGCCTGCACCAGCCCAGCCTGTCGCAACACCTGGGCGTGCTGCGCGACGAAGGCCTGGTCGCCACGCGCCGCGAAGGCAAGTACATCTATTACCGGCTGGCCAGCTTCGAGGTCATCCAGATCATGCAGACGTTGTCGTCGCTGTATTGCGGCAAGGTTCTCGCTCAATCTTAGAAGGTTAGAACGCCGCGCCCCCGCGGTCATTTTGTGTTGCGGTATGCCGCGCCTGCCTTGCGGCGCGTTGCCGTGGCAGCTTCCATCGAAGGACCGGCCGAATACCTTGGCCGACCAACAAGAGTCCAAACCGTCCAACATGCCCCTTGCATTCACCCCAACACCCGCCCCCGCCCTGCAGGCCGATGTGCTGATCATCGGCGGCGGTGCCGCCGGCATCGGCGTGGCGGCCAGCCTGCGCCGCCGCCGGCCGCAACTCGCCATCACGATCATTGAGCCGAGCGATGTGCACTACAACCAGCCGGCCTGGACGCTGGTCGGCGGCGGCGCGTTCGATGCCGAGGACACCGTGCGCCAGACTGACGCGTTGATCCCCGCCGGCGTGGAGCGCATCCGCGCGCGCGCCACGCACGTCGATGCGCACGCGCATCAGGTGGCGCTCGACGACGGCCGCGTGGTGCGCTACGGCCAATTGATCGTCTGCCCCGGCTTGCGCCTCGCATGGGAGCGCATCGAAGGCCTGGAGGCCGCGCTCGGCCAGCACGGCGTCACCTCCAACTACCGGTTCGATCTGGCGCCCTACACGTGGTCACTGGTGCGCAGCCTGCGTTCGGGGCGCGCGCTGTTTACGCAGCCGGCCATGCCGATCAAGTGCGCGGGTGCGCCGCAGAAGGCGATGTACTTGGCGTGCGACCACTGGCGCCGCACCGGCGTGCTCGACCGCATCGACGTCGAATTCAACCTGACGGGCACCGCGCTGTTCGGCGTCGAGGCCTTCGTGCCGCCGCTGATGCGCTATGTGGAGCGCTACCGCGCCAAGCTGGCGTTCGGCTCCACGCTGGTGGCCGTCGACGGGCAGGCGCGCACCGCGTGGTTCGAGAGCAAGAACGCGGCTGGCGAGGTCATCCGCACTGCCAAGCGCTTCGACATGCTGCACGTGGTGCCGCCGCAGGTTCCACCCGCCTTTATCGCCGACAGCGGCCTGGGCGATGCCGCCGGCTGGTGCGAGGTCGATCCGGCCACGCTGCAGCACGTGCGCCATGCCGACGTGTTCTCGCTCGGCGATGCGTGCTCGACGCCCAACGCCAAGACGGCCGCCGCCGTGCGCAAGCAGGCCTTGACGGTCGCCGAGAACCTGCTCGCCCACCGCGCCGGCCAGCCGCTGCCCACGCGCTACGACGGCTACGGCGGCTGCCCGCTGACGGTCGAACGCGGCAAGGTCGTGCTGGCTGAATTCGGCTACGGCGGCAAACTGCTGCCGACCTTCCCGCTGGTGCCGACGGTGGCGCGCAAATCGGCCTGGTGGCTGAAGACGACCGTGTTGCCGTGGGTCTACTGGAACGGGCTGCTCAAGGGCCGCGAATGGCTCGCGCGTCCGAGCGCGCCGCAGGAGCGCTGAACCATGACACCGCTCGAAATCGGCTGGCTGATCAGCGCGGGGCTGGGCTCGGTGGTGGGGTTGATCCTCGCGCTCACGGGGGCAGGCGGCGCCATCGTGGCGGTGCCGCTGCTGATCTTCGGGCTGCATCTGTCGGTGTCGCAGGCGGCGCCGGTGGCGTTGCTGGCGGTGGGCCTATCGGCGGGGCTGGGTTCGATGCTTGGACTGCGCGAGGGGCGGGTCCGCTACAAGGCGGCGGGGCTGATGGCGCTCTGCGGCATTGCGCTGTCGCCGCTTGGCATCTGGGTCTCGCACCGTGTGCCGAATACGCCGCTGACGCTGGTATTTGCGGCGGTGCTCGCCTATGTGGCGGTGCGGATGTTCCGGCAGGCACGCGGCGTCGCCAGCGCTGCGCCGGCTTCGATCGGTGCGGGGCCGCCCTGCCACCTCGATACCGTGCGCGGCAAACTGATCTGGACGCTGCCGTGCGCGCGGGCACTGTCGGCCTGGGGCGCGTTTGCCGGGTTTCTGTCGGGGTTGCTGGGCGTGGGCGGCGGCTTCATCTTCGTGCCGGCCTTGCGCCGCTCCACCGATCTGCCGATGCAGACCATTGTGGCCACCTCGCTGGCGGTGATCGCGCTGGTGTCGACCGGCGGCGTGGTCGCCTCGGCCATCGGCGGCCATGTCGATTGGCACATCGCTGCGCCGTTTGCCGGTGGTGCGCTGGCGGGCATGCTGGTCGGGCGGGGCTTCGCGCACCGACTGGCAGGGCCGGCCCTGCAGCAAGGCTTCGCTGTGTTTGCTGGCGTGGTGGCGATCGGGTTGATCGTGCGTACGCTGGCTTGAGCAATCGGCGCAGGCAAAGAAAAACGGCTTACGTTCATCACGTAAGCCGTTTTGCTTTCAAGCCAAATTCTGGTCGGGGCGACATGATTCGAACATGCGACCCTCTGATCCCAAATCAGATGCGCTACCAGGCTGCGCTACGCCCCGAGCCGGCGATTGTACCGCTTCTGTAACACGGCGGTCAAACTGGCGCAGCGCCGAGCACAATCATCACCGCCGGTGCGCATAACGCAGCCGCCCATTGGAATGCGATCCAGCGTCATGGCGCGGTGATATAAAGGATGCGAAGCCTCACCCCTCACCGACCCCATCTATGAACCTGATCCTGTGGCGCCACGCCGAAGCCGAAGACGTGGCCTCCCCGTTGCGCATCCAGCGCGCAACCGACCTGCAGCGTGAGCTGACCCCGCGCGGACACAAGCAAGCCGACAAGATGGCCGCATGGCTGCGCCCGCGCCTGCCCGAAGGCACACTCGTCCTCGCCAGCCCCGCCGTGCGCACGCAGCAGACCGCACGCGCCCTCACCGAGCAATTCCAGACCCTGCCTGCCCTCGCCCCGGGGGCGGACGTGAGCGAGATCCTCTCTGCGTTGGACTGGCCGTCGAACGCGAACCTGGTGCTGGTCGGCCACCAGCCTTGGATCGGCCGCCTGGCCAGCCTGCTGATCGCCGGCACGGAGATGGATTGGAGCGTGAAGAAGGCCGGCGTGTGGTGGTTGTCGCGGCGCGTGCGCGAAGACGAAGCGCAGACGGTGCTGCGCGCGGTGATGAATCCGGACATGCTCTGAACACGTGGCAAGCCGCGCCGTCATCGAATCGTTACCGAAATTTCATGTAACAGTCACGATTGACACGCTTTTGTCGCCGATCTGTCATGGAGCGTCTCTAGAATCGCCTCGAAATCCACCCTTGGGGATCCGAATGCGAGACCTGCCGACGCCCACCCAGCCGTTGATCGATGCACTGCCGAGCCTGAATCTGGCGAATCTCGGCCAGGCCAACTCACGGAGGGGTCTTCATCGCGGACCGGACGCTGTTCCGACGCGTGACAAGCCTGTTCTGGCCGTTTCGTGGGCGCGCCACCAGGATGAAGTAACCGAGGCGCAGCGCCTGCGCTACAAGGTCTTTGCCGAGGAAATGGGCGCCCGCCTCGCCTCGGCCCATGCTGAACTGGACGTCGACATGTTCGACGCCGTGTGCGATCACCTGATCGTGCGCGACCAGAAAACGCTGCGCGTGGTCGGCACCTACCGCGTGCTGCGCCCGGACGCCGCCAAGCAGATCGGCTGCCTGTATTCGGAATCGGAGTTCGACCTCGTGCGCCTGACGCACCTGCGCCCGAAGATGGTCGAACTGGGCCGCTCGTGCGTGCACCGTGACTACCGCTCGGGCAGCGTCATCATGGCGCTGTGGGCGGGCCTGGGTGAGTACATGCAGCGCTACGGCTTCGAATCGATGCTGGGCTGCGCGAGCGTGTCGATGGGCGACGGCGGCCACTTTGCTGCCAGCCTCTATCGCAGCTTCGTGGAAGACGGCTCGCTGGCCCCGATCGAGTACCACGCCTTCCCGCGCGTGGCCCTGCCGGTGGACGAGCTGAACCAGCACCTGGAAGTCGAGCCGCCCGCGCTGGTCAAGGGCTACCTGCGCCTGGGCGCCCGCATCTGCGGCGCCCCCGCCTGGGACCCCGACTTCAACGTCGCCGACTTCCTCACGCTGCTGCGCCTGTCGGATATCAACTCGCGTTACGCTCGCCACTTCCTGCGCGCGTGACGCGAAACCGCATCAAAGCAAAACGGCCCGGATCGCAAGACCGGGCCGTTTTGTTTGCATCGCCGCAGCGACACGCCTACACGTAGACCACCTTGTAACGGCGGCCGATGCGCTGCCACTCGTCGGCCTCCTGCGCGAGGCTGTACTCGACCAGCGGGTTTTGCTCGATCCAGCTCTTCGGCAGCTCCACCTCGAAGCCGCCTTCGTTGAGCTCACCTTCGCTGTGGCGCACGCGCAGACCCGGCAGCTGGATCGCACCACGCCGGCGGCACAGCACGAAGGCCAGGCGCAGGCTGAACAGCATCCTCCAATCCAGGAACTTGCCGCCGCCCGAAAGCTTGCCCAGCTTGCCCGCATGGCCGAGCAGCAGCGTCGCCAGGCGAGCCTGATCGGTCTTCGAGAAGCCCGGCATGTCGGCATGGCTGGCGATGTAGGCCGAATGCTTGTGATAGCCGCTATGCGAGATGCTCATGCCGATCTCATGCAGGCTCGCGGCCCAGCCGAGCAGCGCGAGGTTGTCGTCGCGGCGTTCATCGGGCGGATCGGGAAACTGTGCGAGCAGCGCCATTGCCGCATCGCGCACGCGGTGCGCCTGTGAGCGGTCGACGTTGTAGCGGCGCATGAACTGCTCGATCGTCACCGTGCGCATGTCCTCATGATGGCTGCGGCCGAGCAGGTCGTACAGCACGCCCAGGCGCAGCGCGCCGTCGGTCACGTCCATGCGATCGATATCGAGCTCGGCAAACACGCCGAGCATGATCGACAAGCCGCCCGGCAACACCGGGATGCGATCGGCCTTCAGGCCCGTGAGCTTCAGGCGGTTGGTGTTCTCGGCCTTGACCAGCGCGCGCTTGAGGCGCTCCAGCCCTTCACGCGTGATGCCGTGCTCGTTGCTCTTGTCGTTGAAGCCGTTGAGTTCGATCAACTCCGCCAGCGCACGCGCCGTGCCGGACGAGCCGACCGCCTGGTTCCACCCCGCCGTGCGGTAGTGCTGCACCAGCACCTGGATCTCACGACGCGCGGCCAGCTCGGCCTGCTTCATCGCGTAATCGTCGACGTTGCCATTGGGGAAGAAATGGCGGCTGTGCGAAACGCAGCCGATGTAGAGCGACTCCATCAGCTTGGGCTTGTAGCCGTTGCCGATGATGAACTCGGTCGAACCACCGCCGATGTCGACCACGAGCCGGTTGCCCTGGCACGCGGGCGCGTCATGCGATGCACCAAGATAGATCAGGCGCGCCTCTTCGCGGCCCGCAATCACCTCGATGGGGAAACCGAGCGCGGCCTCCGCCTCGATCAGGAACTCCTGCGCGTTCTTGGCCACACGCAGCGTGTTGGTGGCCACCGCGCGCACGTGATCCGGCGAAAAATCGCGCAGCCGGTCGCCGAAGCGGCGCAGCGCATCGACACCACGACGGCGCGCGGGCTGGTCCAGGTATTTATCTTGCGTAAGCCCTGCTGCCAGGCGTACCGGTTCGCGCAGTGCGTCCACCTGGAAGATCTGGCTGCTGCTGTTGCCGCTCGCGGTGACGGTTTCGTCAACGCGGCCGATCATCAGCCGGAAGCTGTTGGAACCCATATCGACAGCAGCCAGCAGACGGGGGGTGGCGTTCATGTATGAAATGCGGAATAAGACGCGGGGGGATTGCTGTTCTTTACGTTGGGCAACAAAATATGTCTTTATTGTGTCCCGAACGTGACAATTTTAATGTGTCACAAGTTTGACACCAGACTATGAAAAAGTGGCCGGACCGTCATTTGCAAGAAATTACCATGTCGACATTGCCGACCGGCGACCTGCTCAATCGAGAAGTCGGCATTCTCGAGTTCAATGCACGCGTGCTCGCGCAGGCCGCCGATCCGGCCGTTCCGCTCATGGAACGGCTCAAGTTCATCTGCATCGTATCGAGCAATCTGGATGAGTTCTTCGAGATCCGCATCGCAGGGTTGAAGGAACAGATGCGCGACAACCCTTCGGCCATCACGCCCGATGGCTTGTCGGTCCAGCAGGCATTCAGCATGGTGACCGGGCGGGTGCGGCAGCTTGTGGCGCAACAGTATGCCATGCTGCAGGACGAGATCCTGCCGCTGCTCGAGAAGGAAGGCGTGTTCTTCCACATGACCACCAACTGGAATGACGCCCAGCGCGCGTGGTGCCGTGGCTTCTTCCAGCGCGAGCTGGTGCCGATCCTGACGCCGATGGCACTGGACCCGGCGCACCCCTTCCCGCGCGTGCTCAACAAGAGCCTGAACTTCATCATCGAGCTTTCGGGCAAGGATGCGTTCGGCCGCGAGGCGGAGTTGGCCATCGTGCAGGCGCCGCGCGCCCTGCCCCGCCTGGTGCAGATGCCACCGGAGCTGTCGGGGTACCCGTACGGCTTTGTGCTGCTGTCGTCGTTCATGCAGGGTTTTGTGCACGAGCTGTTTCCGCAGATCGACGTGCACGGCTGCTACCAGTTCCGCGTCACGCGCAACTCCGACCTGTTCGTGTCGGAAGACGAAATCACCGACCTGCGCGAGGCGCTGCAGGGCGAACTGTCGACGCGTCACTTTGGTGACGCGGTCCGGCTGGAGATCGCGCACGATACGTCGCCGGCCCTGGCGCGCCGGCTGCTCGAAGAGTTTGGCCTGACCGAAGCCGACTGCTATCGCGTGCAGGGGCCGGTGAACCTGGTGCGCCTGCTGCAGGTGCCCGACCTGGTCGACCGGCCGGTGCTGAAATATCCGCCGCACACGCCCGCTGCGGTCAAGGCCATCAGCGCCAGCGCCAACGTTTTCGATGCGATTCGCCAGGGCGACATCCTGCTGCACCATCCGTACGAGAGCTTCACGCCCGTGCTGGAGCTGTTGCAGCAGGCCGCGCGCGATCCTGACGTGGTCGCCATCAAGCAGACCGTATACCGCACCGGCAATGAGTCGCCGGTGATGGAAGCGCTGATCAAGGCCGCGCGCAACGGCAAGGAAGTGACCGTGGTGGTCGAGCTGCTGGCGCGCTTTGACGAAGAAACGAACATCAACTGGGCCGACCAGTTGGAATCGGCCGGCGCACACGTGGTGTACGGCGTGGTCGGCCACAAGTGCCACGCCAAGATGCTGCTGGTGGTGCGCCGCGAGGCAACGGGTGGCAAGAGCAAGACCGTCAGCCTGCGCCGCTATGCACACCTGGGCACCGGCAACTATCACCCCAAGACCGCCCGCCTCTACACCGATTTCGGCCTGATGACGACCAACGAGCAGATCTGCGAAGACGTGCACCACGTGTTCCAGCTGCTGACCGGCACCGGCGCGCAGGTCAAGCTGCACCACCTGTGGCACTCGCCGTTCACCATGCACGCCAACCTGATCGAGCACATCCGCGCCGAGGCGCGCGCGGCACGCGGCGGCCGGCGTGCGCGCATCATCGGCAAGATGAATGCGCTGCTCGAGCCGACCATCATCGAGGAGCTGTACAAGGCCTCGCGCGCCGGCGTGAAGATCGACCTGATCGTGCGCGGCGTGTGCGCGCTCAAGCCGGGCGTGCCGGGGCTGTCGGAGAACATCAGCGTGCGCTCGATCGTCGGACGCTTCCTGGAGCACCACCGCGTCTACTACTTCCATGCTGGCGGCGAAGAAGTCGTCTACCTGTCGAGCGCCGACTGGATGGACCGCAACCTGTTCCGCCGCGTGGAGGTGGCCTTCCCGGTGCTCGACCGCAAGCTCAAGGCGCGCGTCATCAAGGAGAGCCTGCAGGTGCATCTGCGCGACAACACCTCGGCCTGGGTGATGCAGGACGATGGTTCGTACACGCGGCGCCAGACCCGCGCCAAGCACGTGCGCGTGAGCCAGATGGATCTGCTGAACCACTTCTCGCCGCAAGCCGCGGCAGCGGCGGAGACAGCCGCCGCGGTGGCAGCGGCAACCGCGGCAGAAGCCACGGCCAAACTTGCAGCGGAGATCCAGGCGGGCTGACCACGCCTGACTCGGAAAACAAAAAGCGCACGCTCCCTGGCGTGCGCTTTTTGTTTGGGCGACGCCGATCAGGCTGCGCGTTCGACGTCGGAAACGGGTGCGCTGCGCACGACCGTGCGCTCGGGCGGGAAGCTCGCGCTGAAGGTGCTGCCCTTGCCGCGCTCGCTCGTCACCTGCAGCTCTGCGCCATGTCGCGACAGCACGTGCTTGACGATGGCCAGCCCCAGCCCGGTGCCGCCGGTGTCACGCGAACGGCTGCGGTCGACGCGATAGAAACGCTCGGTCAGGCGCGGAATGTGCTCGGGCGCGATGCCGATGCCGGTATCGGTCACGGAGAACACGCCGTGACCGTCCTTCACGCTCCAGTCCAGGCTGATCCTGCCGCCATCGGGGGTGTAGCGCACCGCATTGGACGCCAGGTTGCTGAATGCCGACAGCAACTCCAGCTCCGCCCCGCACACGCTCACCGCCGCATCGCACGTCATGCTGACCGTGTGACGGCCGGCCGAGAGCGCCTCGATATCGTGCTGGAGCTGCAGCATCATGCGCTGCATCGGCACCGGCGTGACCGACGGCGGCTCGGAGTTGCCCTCGAGCGTGGCCAGCGCCAGCAGGTCTTCCACCAGATGCTGCATGCGCATGGCCTGTACGTGCATCATGTCCAGGTAGCGCTTCTTGTCTTCCTCGGGCAGCGGGAGGTCGCGCACGGTCTCCAGAAAGCCCGAGAGCACCGTCAGCGGCGTCTTCAGCTCATGCGAGACGTTGGCGACGAAGTCGCGGCGCATCGCCTCGGTGTTCTCCAGCTTGGTGATGTCCTGCGACACCAGCAGTTTGCGGTCCTCGCCATATGGCAGGACTTGGGCGGAGACGATGCTTTGCTTGTGGGGGCCCACGTCATGCATGGTGAGCGGCTCCTCGAACTCGCCGCGCGCCAGGTAGCGCACGAACTCCGGTCGGCGGATCAGGTGGGTAATGCGTTGGCGCAGGTCACGCTTGGCGGACAGGCCGAAGTGTTCTTCAGCGACGGCGTTGCACCATTCGATCTGGTCTTCGGCGTCGAGCATCAGCACGCCGTTGGGAGACGCCTGGATGGCCTGGATGAAGCGGCTGTGCTGCTGCTCGACCTGGAGCACCTGGGTGCGCCAGCCCTTCATCAGCCGGTGCAGGCGGTAGTAGACCTCGCCCCACAGGCCAAGCGCGCTGGGGATCTCGCCATAGGCCGGCGAGTCGAGCACGCGCCACAGACGTTGGATCTGGTAGACGTAATACAGCAGCAACGCCAGCAGCATCGCGCTGAACACGGCCAGCGCAACGACGTGGTTGGCGAAGGCATACAGCACCCCAGCGACTCCCCCCATGAGGGCGAGCGTGAAGGCAAAGCGGGTCCAGAAGACATTCATAAGGGCATTCTAAGCGCTGGACCTGCGGGGGCGGAACAGGCCCCGCAATGACGGACGCGGGGTGTGCCTAACGAATCGATACGGCGATGCCGGGTTACTGGCCAGGGTTGCGCGCCAGGCGGTAGCCGCTGCCGCGCACGGTTTCGATCATGTTGCTGTAGCCGCCTGGGGCGAGCGCGGCGCGCAGGCGCTTGATGTGCACGTCGACGGTGCGCTCTTCGACGAATACGTGGTCGCCCCACACCTGGTCGAGCAGCTGCGAACGGCTATGCACGCGCTCCGGATGCGTCATCAGGAAGTGCAGCAGGCGAAACTCGGTCGGGCCCAGGTCCAGCTTGATCGGGTTTTCTGCTTCGGTCGACAGCGCAGTCACGCGGTGCGTGGCCGGGTCCAGCTTGAGGCCGTTGATGGCGACCACATCGTCGGTCAGCTGCGGCGCACGGCGACGCAGCACGGCCTTGATGCGAGCCAGCAATTCCTTGGGCGAGAACGGCTTGGTGACGTAATCGTCGGCGCCGCTGTCCAGGCCCATGATCTTGTCCTGCTCTTCGCTGCGGGCGGTCAGCATGATGATCGGGATCTGGCGCGTGCGCTCGTTGGCGCGCAGCTCCTTGGCGAACATCACGCCCGACTTGCCGGGCAGCATCCAGTCCAGCAGGACGAGGTCGGGCAGCACATCGCTCATCAGCGAAAGTGCTTGTTCAGCGTTGTAGGCGCGAATCGGGTAGTGACCCGCGTGCTGCAGGTTGACGGCGATCAGCTCGGCGATCGCCGGCTCGTCTTCCACTACCAGAATGCTGCTCGGCATGCTCACGTCTCCAGTCCTTGCTGGTTATTCGCCGAGAATCTCGCGCTCCAGCGCCTCGCGCGAAGCGTGCCGGACGTCGGTTCCCTTGACGATGTAGATGATGAATTCAGCGATGTTCTTGGCGTGGTCGCCGATCCGCTCGATGGCCTTGGCAATGAAGAGCAGGTCCAGCGCCACCGAGATGGTGCGCGGGTTCTCCATCATGTAGGTGATCAGCTCGCGCATGAAGCCGCGGAATTCCTCGTCGATGGCCTTGTCTTCCTTCAGGATCGACACGGCTTCAACGGTGTCCAGGCGGGCGAACGCGTCCAGCGCATGGCGCAGGATGGTGGCGGCCATCTCGCCCGAGCGCTTCACGTCGGCGTAGTTGAGCGAGTGGGCCAGCGGATCCTGCATGAGCCGCTTGGTGCGCTTGGCGATCTTCTCGGCCTCGTCGCCGGCGCGCTCCAGGTTGGTGATCGTCTTCGAGATCGCCATCACCAGACGCAGGTCACGCGCGGTCGGCTGGCGGCGCGCGATGATGTTGTTGCAGTCGCCGTCGATCTCGATTTCCAGCGCGTTGACTTCCAGCTCCACGGCCAGTACCTGGTCGCACAGCTCGGCGTCGAAGTTGGCCAGCGCGCGCATGGCACGCGCGATCTGCGCTTCCACCAGGCCGCCCATCTGCAGCACCTTGGTGCTGATCGAGGTCAGGTCGGTATCGAATTGCGTCGACAGATGTTTATCGGACATCGCTTTCTCCTTGTCGCTTCAGTGCGTTGCGCCAATCAGCCGAAGCGGCCGGTAATGTAGTCTTCCGTCTCTTTGCGGCGGGGCTTGATGAAGATCTTTTCGGTCTCGCCGAATTCGATCAGATCGCCCAGGTACATGTAGGCGGTGTAGTCGGAACAGCGCGCCGCCTGTTGCATGTTATGCGTGACGATGACAACCGTGTAATCGTCCTTCAGCTCGGCGATCAGCTCTTCGATCTTGCCGGTGGAAATCGGGTCCAGCGCGGAGCACGGCTCGTCCAGCAGCAGCACTTCCGGACGGATGGCGATGCCGCGCGCGATGCACAGACGCTGCTGCTGACCGCCCGACAGGCCGTAGCCAGACTGGTTGAGCTTGTCCTTCACTTCGCCCCACAGCGCCGCCTTGGTCAGCGCCCATTCCACCCGGTCGTCCATCTCGGAGCGCGACAGGCGCTCGAACAGCTTCACGCCAAACGCGATGTTGTCGTAGATCGACATCGGGAACGGCGTCGGCTTCTGGAACACCATGCCCACCTTGGCGCGCAGCAGGGCGATGTCCATGTTCGACGTCAGCAGGTTCTCGCCGTCCATGTTGATCGCACCTTCAGCGCGCTGCTCGGGGTACAGCGCGTACATCTTGTTGAAGGTGCGCAGCAGCGTCGACTTGCCGCAGCCCGACGGGCCGATGAAGGCCGTCACCTGCTTCTCCGGAATCTGCAGCGTGATGTTCTTCAGCGCGTGGAACTTGCCGTAGTAGAAGTTCAGATCGCGCACATCGATCTTCGGGCTTTGCACGCGGATGTCGAGAGACGTAGCAGTCATGATCATTTTCTGGTGAACAAGGCACGCGCGAGGACATTCAGCCCCAGCACACCCAGCGTAATTAGGAAGACGCCGGCCCAAGCCAATTGCTGCAGATGGGTATCCGGCTGCATCGCAAACTTGAAGATCACGGTTGGCAACGTGGCGATCGGCTGATTCAGATCCAGGCTCCAGAACTGGTTGTTCAGCGCGGTGAAGAGCAGCGGTGCGGTCTCGCCGGCAATGCGCGCGATGGCCAGCAGCACACCGGTGATCACACCCGCATACGAGGCTTTGAGCGTGATCGACAGCACCATCTTCCACTTGGGCGTGCCGAGTGCCATGGCCGCTTCACGCATCGCGTTGGGCACCAGGTTCAGCATGTTCTCGGTGGTGCGCACCACGATCGGAATCTGCAGCAGCGCCAGCGCAACCACACCCGCGACGCCCGAGAAGTGCTGCACGCGGGCCACCACGATGGCGTAGACGAACAGGCCGATCACGATGGACGGCGCCGACAGCAGGATGTCGTTGATGAAGCGCGTGGTGCTCGCGAGCGGCGAGGTCTTGCCGTACTCGGCCAAGTAGATGCCGGCCAGGATGCCCAGCGGCGTGCCGATCAGCGTGGCCAGGCCCACCAGCAGGAACGAGCCGGCAATGGCGTTAGCCAGACCGCCCCCCGGCGTGTTCGCAGGCGGCGTCATCTCTGTGAAGAGCGACAGCGACAGACCGCCGATGCCCAGCGTGAGCGTGGTCCACAGGATCCACGCCAGCCACACCAGGCCGAAGCCCATGGCGGCGAGCGACAGCGTCAGCGCAAGGCGGTTGACGTTGCGGCGACGAGCCTGCAGGCGCGATTTGGTCTGTTCGGAATCGGCGCGGACGGCAGGAATCGATTGCGTACGCATGGTATTAGGTCTCATGGCGTCGGGCGACTGACGTTGGTTCACTTTTGACCCTCACCCTTCTGCAGGCGCAGCAGCAACAGCTTGGATGCAGCCAGCACGAAGAACGTGATGACGAACAGGATCAGGCCCAGCTCCATCAGCGCGGCGGTATGCAGGCCCTGCCCGGCTTCGGCAAATTCGTTTGCCAGCGCAGACGTAATGCTGTTGCCCGGCGAGAACAGCGACACGTCCGAGAGCAGGTTGGTGTTGCCGATCACGAAGGTGACGGCCATGGTCTCGCCCAGCGCGCGGCCCAGGCCCAGCATCACACCACCGACCACACCGGCCTTGGTGTATGGCAGCACCACGTTCCACATCACTTCCCACGTCGTGCAGCCCACGCCGTAGGCGGATTCCTTGAGCAGCGTCGGCGTGATCTCGAACACGTCGCGCATCACCGCCGAGATGTACGGGATGATCATGATCGCCAGGATCACCCCGGCGCACAGCAGGCCGATGCCGATCGGCGCGCCCTGGAACAGCGCGCCCACGAACGGGATCTTGCCGATGGTCGCGGCCAGCGGCTTTTGAAAGTATTCACCGAAGATCGGCGCAAACACGAGCAAGCCCCACATGCCGTAGACGATGGACGGCACGGCAGCGAGCAGCTCGATGGCGGTACCAAGCGGTCGGCGCAGCCAGGCCGGCGACAGCTCAGTGAGAAACAGGGCAATGCCAAAGCTGACCGGCACCGCAATGATGAGTGCGATCAGCGAGGTGACCAGCGTGCCGTAGATCGGCACCAGGGCACCGAATATATCGGCGGGCGGATCCCACTCCGAATTCCACAGGAACGACAGGCCGAACTTCTGGAGCGAGGGCCAGGCGCTGATGATCAGCGAGACGATGATGCCGCCCAGCAGCAGGAGCGTGACGATTGCAGCAAAGCGGGTCAGACCGCCGAACAGCAAGTCGCCAGTGCGGCTTGGGGCGCGAACGCCGGAGGAATCGGAAAGCGTGGCCATAGGGAAACCAGTCAGCCGTCGAGTCAGTCTTCAAAAAGCGCGGGCGGCCTGATCCAGGATCCGCCGCCCGCACCTGCATCAAGCGACGATCAGTTGTAGATCGCCTTGCCCGATGCATCCTTCACGTTCGACTTCCAGGTCGCGCGGATCTGGTTCAGCACCGGATCCGGCAGCGGCACGTAGTCCAGGTTGCTGGCGTCCTTGCCGCCGTTCTTGTAGGCCCAGTCGAAGAACTTCAGGACTTCGGTGCCTTGCACCGGCTTTTCCTGGGTCTTGTGCAGCAGGATGAAGGTGGCGCCGGCGATCGGCCATGCGTCCTTGCCCGGCTGGTTGGTCAGGATCTGGTAGAACGATTTGTTCCAGTCGGCACCGGCAGCGGCGGCCTTGAAGGCTTCGCTGGTCGGCTGCACCACGGCACCCGAAGCGTTCTGCAGATTGATGTGGGTCATGTGGTTCTGCTTGGCGTAGGCGTACTCGACGTAGCCGATCGCGCCGCCCAGACGCTGCACGAATGCAGCCACGCCTTCGTTGCCCTTGCCGCCCGTGCCGGTCGGCCAGTTCACGGTCGTGCCTTCACCAACCTTGCCCTTCCACTCGGCGTTCACCTTCGACAGGTAGTTCGTGAAGATGAAGGACGTGCCCGAACCGTCAGCACGGCGCACCACCAGGATGTCCTGGTCCGGCAGCTTGGCCTTCGGGTTCAGCTTGGCGATGGCCGGGTCGTTCCACTTCTTGACCTTGCCCAGGTAGATGTCGCCCAGCACTTGGCCGTTCAGCATCAGCTCGCCAGCCTTCACGCCCGGCAGGTTGATCACCGGCACCACGCCGCCGATCACGGTCGGGAACTGCATCAGGCCGCCCTTGCTCAGTTCGTCGTCCTTCAGCGGCATGTCCGATGCGCCGAAGTCGACGGTCTTGGCGGTGATCTGCTTGATGCCACCCGACGAGCCGATACCTTGGTAGTTCACCTTGGTGCCGGTAGCCTTCTGATAGGCGTCGGCCCACTTGTTGTAGACGGGTGCCGGGAAGGTCGCGCCAGCGCCGGTGATGTCGGCTGCAAACGCAACACCAGCGATAGCCAGCGAAACAACGCCCGCGATCGCGGTCTTGACCAGTTTCATGTGTCCTCCAGAGGAGCGGTTGAGCGATGACAAATTTTTGACACCCGAACTTTAGGTCTCGAAGATGACAGTTCCGTGACAACACAAAAACTTCTTCTAGCGCACTCAGGACGCCATAATGTCGGCTGTTATGCACAAAAAAAGCGGCGTTTCCGCCGCTTTGTTACGCATCAGCCGCCAACCCTACTGGATCGTGGCGGCAAGCCGTTCGGCATGTCGCGCAGCGAGCTCGGCATCCTGTGCCTCAACCATCACACGCACCACCGGCTCCGTCCCCGACGGGCGGATCAGCACGCGCCCCTTGCCGTCGAGTTCCGCCTCGCTCACCTTGAGCGCAGCCTGCAGGCCGGCATGCGACTTCCAGTCGAAGCCCTTCGCCACCCGCACGTTGATCAGCTTTTGCGGGAACAGGTGCACGCCGTCCAGCATCTGCTCCAGCGTCTGGCCGCTGCGGCGCAGTGCCGCCAGCACCTGCAGCGCCGAGATGATGCCGTCACCGGTGCTGTGCTTGTCCAGGCACAGCAGGTGGCCCGAGCCCTCGCCGCCCAGCAGCCAGCCCTTCTTCTTGAGCTCTTCCAGCACGTAGCGGTCACCGACCTTGGCGCGCACGAAGTCGACGCCCTGTGCCTTGAGGGCCAGCTCCACCGCGAGGTTGGTCATCAGCGTACCGACAGCGCCCTGGACCGTCTGGCCGGCCGCGCGGCGCGCTTGCACCATCACGTAGAGCAGCTCGTCGCCGTTGTAGAGGCGGCCGTTTTTGTCGACCACCTGCAGGCGGTCGGCATCGCCATCGAAGGCCAGGCCGATGTCGGCGTTGTGCTCGCGGGTCGCCTCAACCAGCTTGGCGGGCGCGGTGGCGCCGTAGCCGTCGTTGATGTTGCGACCGTTCGGCTGGTTGCCGATCGAAATCACATCGGCGCCCAGTTCGTGGAAGACGTGAGGCGCGATGTGATAGGCCGCGCCGTGCGCGCTGTCCAGCACGATCTTCATGTCGAACAGGTTCAGGTCGCTCGGGAACGTGCTCTTGCAGAACTCGATGTAGCGGCCGGCGGCATCGTCGATGCGGCGGGCACGGCCCAGTGCGTCGGAGGCCGCGTACACCATCGGCTTTTCCAGCTCGGCCTCGATCTGCAACTCGGTTTGGTCCGGCAGCTTGTCGCCAGTGGCGGAGAAGAACTTGATGCCGTTGTCGTGGTACGGGTTGTGCGAAGCCGAAATCACCACGCCGGCGGACAGGCGCAGCGCGCGCGTGAGGTACGCCACGCCGGGGGTCGGCAACGGACCACTCATCAACACATCGACGCCGGCGGCGGTAAAGCCCGCCTCGAGCGCGGCTTCCAGCATGTAGCCCGACAGGCGCGTGTCCTTGCCGATCAGCACGGTCGGGCGGCCATGCCCGTGCGCCTCGCCGCCATGCGCCAGCACGCGGCCCGCCGCATAGCCGAGCCGCAGCACGAAGTCCGGGGTGATCGGGCTCTCGCCCACACGGCCACGGATGCCGTCGGTGCCGAAATACTTCCTGGACATTACGTGTCTCTCCTGAAGAGGATGGTCTTCCGTTTGTAAAGCGCCGGCCGCAGCCGGACAATCATCTGTTTGCTTGACCCTGATCGCGCAAGGCCGGCACGGGCGTCAGGCGAGCGGCGGATCGACGCGCTCATGGCACATCGCCCACCAGAGCTGGATGGCCTCGACGGTCGGCTGCACATCATGCACCCGCACGATGAAGGCGCCCCGCTCCGCCGCCAGCAACGCTGCCGCCACGCTCGCCGTGACACGCTCGGCCGGCGGCTTGCCGCCCAGCACCGCGCCCAGCGTCGATTTGCGCGACAGCCCCACCAGCAGCGGCAGCCCAATCCGCTCGAAGCACTCCAGGCGGTTGAGCATGGTGAGATTGTGATCCGGCGTCTTGCCGAAGCCAAATCCTGGGTCCAGCGAAATCCGTTCGGCCGCGACGCCTGCCGCCAGCAACGCTTCGGCCTGCGCCCGCAGGAACGCTTCCACTTCCGACATCAGGTCGGTGTAGCTGGGCGCCTCCTGCATGGTTTCCGGGTCGCGCTGCATGTGCATCACGCACAGGCCAGCATCGCCCTTGGTCACCGCCTCGATCGCACCGGGGCGACGGAAGCCCCAGATGTCGTTGATCAGGTCAGCACCTGCCTCAAGCGAGGCGCGCATCACCTCGGGCTTGTAGGTGTCGATGGAGAGCGGCTGACCGCACTCGCGCAGCGCCTCGACGATCGGCATGACGCGGTCCAGCTCTGCCTGCAGGCTCAGCGGCTCGGCACCCGGCCGGCTCGACTCGCCGCCAATGTCGATGATGTCGACGCCCTCGGCGATCAGCAGCTCGGCATGGCGCAGCGCGGCGTCGCGCGTGGCATGCTGGCCGCCATCGGAAAACGAATCGGGCGTGACGTTGAGGATACCCATCACCAGCGGGCGCCGGTCACGTGCGTAGCGAAAGCGGCCGCACTGAAAGTGCGTCGTGGTCGGAATGGAAGCAGACAAGGTACGTAAATCCGAATGCAGCGCCCGAAGCATGCCAGAAAATGGCGCCAACAAAAAAGCCGGTGCGCGTGCACCGGCTCTCCTGCGTCGTCCTCGCGGACGACCCCATCATTCAAGCATCAGGCCGTGGCGGGCACATTGCCCGGCGTCACGCCAGCCGGCGTGCCACCGTTGGGCGGCGTGCTGCCACCACCGCTCGAACCGTAGCGCGGCGGACGCGGCGGCTTGCCGTCCATGATGTCGTTGACCTGGTCGGCATCGATGGTTTCCCACTCGAGCAGCGCGGCGGTCATCGCCTCGACCTTGTCGCGATTCTCTTCCAGCAGGCCCTTGGCCAGCGTGTATTGCTCGTCGACGATGCGGCGGATTTCCGCATCGACCTTCTGCTGCGTGGCTTCGGACACCGTCTTCGACGCCATGCGGCCGAAGAAACCGTCCTGTTCGGTATCGACGTAGACCATGGTGCCGAGCGAATCGCTCATGCCGTAGCGCGTCACCATGTCGCGGGCCATCTTGGTGGCGCGCTCGAAGTCATTGGAAGCACCGGTGCTCATCGCACCCAGGAACACCTCTTCCGCAGCACGGCCGCCGAACAGGATGGCGATCTCTTCGAGCATCGTGTCCTTGTAGGCGTAGTGCTTGTCATGCTCCGGCAGCTGCCAGGTCAGGCCACCGGCCCAGCCGCGCGGCATGATCGTGACCTTGTGCACCGGGTCGGCCTTCGGCAGCA
>CAJXMR010000006.1 GCA_913056305.1 uncultured Ralstonia sp. | reverse complement strand
GGGGTGGGTCAGTTTTCGATGCAAATCCTGGGTCAGGATTCCGTGCAAATCAACATTCGGCGCAACGGGTCTGAGCAAAACATGCCCGTCACGCGGTACGGGCACGTCCTGACTCGCTTCTACCGAAGAGCTACGCGACCAAGCGCGATGGCTTGGCCGGGATACGCTGCCGCTGTTGGCGTAGCGTCATGAGGGATGTGTTCCTTTTTTGTTTTCATCATGGTCTCCTCCAAGCCGAGTCTTTCTACTCGGCACGAACCGGGTTCGTCAGCACGCCGAGCTTGCTCACCTCGATCTCGACAACGTCGCCGTCCTTCATGAAGACGGGCGGGTTCCGCTTGGCGCCGACGCCGCCTGGCGTGCCCGTCACAATTACGTCGCCGGGCGCGAGCGTGATGAAGCTCGAGCAATAGGCGATCAGTGTGGGAATGGAGAAGATCAGCATGTCGGTGGTCGCGTGCTGCATGACGTTGCCGTTCAGGCGCGTCTCGAGCGCGAGTACTTCGTTCTCGCCAATCTCATCGGTGGTCACGAGTGCGGGGCCGAACGCGCCGGTCGCCTCGAAATTCTTGCCCGGGCCCCATTGCGACGTATGCAGTTGCCAGTCGCGGATGCTGCCGTCGTTGTAGCAGGAGAAGCCTGCGATATGCGCGAAGGCGCGGTCTTCCGAAATGCGGCGGCCGCCCTTTCCGATGACCACCGCAATTTCGCCTTCATAGTCGAGCCGTTCCGATTCGCGCGGTAGCAGAATCGGCTGCTGGTGACCCACTTGGGAAGTGGTGACGCGCATGAAGATGGTGGGATAGTCGGTGCGCTGCTTCTTCGTTTCCTGCACGTGCTCGTCATAGTTCAGGCCCGCGCACAGGATCTTGTCCGGGTCCGCCACGACCGGGCGGTAGGTGTCGATCTCCTGCAGCGAAAAATCCGCGTCGAACTTGACGGCAGTGTTCTTGAGCGCGTCCATGCCGTCGCGACGCAGCGCGACGCCCAGGTCGGTCAAGTTCAGGCGAGCGCCGAGATCGACAACGCCCTCGTTAAGAACGGCGCCAAAGCTGTTCTTGCCTTGGCGGGAAAAGCTGATGAACTTCATTGCGGACTCCTGCTTGAGATTTGAGTGGGTAAGGGGATCAGGTCTCCAGCCCGCGGCAAACCGCCACTGGTCGGGAGCGCTGGAAGAGGTTTCGGGTCATTCAACCGTGACTGCGGCCGCGGCTCCCTGCAGGATCTCGTCCAGTCGAACAAGCAAAGCCTGCAGTTGCGCCGGCGTTGATGCCGTGCCGAACACGTATCGATCCGGACGAATCACCACGGCAGCCGCGCCCAACGCATCGAGCCACTGGATGGTTTCCGGGCTGTCGTCCTGGATGACCGTGACTGGGTACGAGCACAGCTCTTGGAGGCCGTCGCGCTGGCGCTCGCCAAGCAAGCCCGGCTTGGTCAGCACAGCGAAGTTGCAGTCGGCATGCGTATCGAGCCGAATGCCGGAACGCAGCTCCGGCTGGACAGAGACTGTCCCGCTGACGTGTTCGCAATGTCGAAGCGCGCTATTGCCCAGGCGAGGGTTCAGGCTCTGCATTTGGCGCGGGGCGGCCGCCAGCTTGCGGTCGCGTTCGGCCGCTGCAGCCGGATCGCGCGCCTGGATGATGCCGCCCAGTTCGACCGCAAGACGGATGAATTCACTTACGTGCGGGGCGCGCTCTTCCTGATAGGTGTCGAGCAACGTCTCGCAGGCCCTATGCTTGAGAACGGCCGCCAGCTTCCACGCGAGGTTTGCCGCATCACGAATGCCCGCGCATAGCCCCTGCCCGAGGAAAGGCGGCGTCTGATGCGCAGAATCGCCCGCCAGCAGCAGCCGACCCTTGCGCCACCGATGCGCGACCAGCGCGTGGAAGGTGTAAACGACGGCCCGCTCCAGATCGGCATCTTCGGGCGTCATCCACTTCTGGATGAGCGACCATACGGCTTCCGGGCGCGCCATTTCAGCCGCGTCCTCTTCGGTGCTCAGCATGATCTCGAATCGGCGGCGGTTGCCGACCCCACGCACATAGGTGGCCGGACGCGACGGATCACAGAACTGCACGCTATGGTCCCCCAGCACGGACCACGGACGCTTCAGGACGGCATCGAAGACGAGCCAGCGCTCGTGCAAGCCGAGATCGGCCATCTCGCTTCCGATCAGGCGCCGGACAAGCGATCGCGCGCCATCGGCACCGATTACGTATGCGGCGTCGATCGCACTCAGCTTGCCGCACGCCAGGTCTTCGAAGCGGAGGGTGACGTGGCTCGGCCCTTCTTCGATCGCGTACACCTCGCAGCGCGTCCTGACGCAGACCGCAGGCTGCCGCGACAGAGCCCGACGCAAGGTCTGTTCGAGGTCGGGTTGATGGAATCGGTAGCTGGAGTGCCAGCCTTGTGGACCCACGCCGTCCGGCCGGGGCCAGTCCACCAGGAGCTGTCCTTCAGCATTGACGAACTTCATGCCCGGCGACACGTGGCAAGCGCTTGCGACTTCCGTCGAGACGCCAATCGCATCAAAGACGCGCATGCATTCGGCGTCAAAGTGCACTGCCCTGGGCAAGGGGAAAGGCGCGGCCTCGCGCTCCAGAACGACTACGGTCAGGCCATGTCGGGCCAAGAGGTTGGCGAGGGTGGCCCCTACCGGACCCATCCCGACGACGGCAACATCGAAAAGCATCTCGTCTCCAAGTTTTTTTGACTATCACAATGTGATAGTAGTATATTTGTGTATTGAGTTTTGTCAAACAAATTGAGTATCGTTATCGCATTCGGATACAAAAGGAGACGGATGATGCGAAAAGGCCTCGCCTTCAGCCATGTCGGCATATACGTGCAGGACCTGGCAGCCATGACGCGCTTCTATGCGGAGCTGCTCGACTTCGCGATCACGGACGCGGGCAAGCTTGAAGGCCCTTCGGGGCCGGTTGAACTGGTCTTCCTCAGCCGCGACCCAGCTGAACATCACCAGATCGTGTTGGCCACGGGCCGCCCGGAACATGTCCCCTTCAACGTCATCAACCAGATCTCGTTGCGCGCCGACAGCCTAGCCACGCTGCGCGACCTGCATGCGCGCCTGGCCGGGGCGGGCGCAACCGACATTCATCCGATTACCCACGGGAACGCCGTCTCCGTGTATGCACGCGACCCGGAAGGCAATCGGCTGGAGCTCTTTGTCGACACGCCCTGGTACGTCAGTCAGCCGATGCGTGTTCCGGTCGACTTTGCACAGCCGGACGACGTGCTGATGCGGCGGATCGAGGAACATGCGCGCTCCCTTCCCGGCTTCGAGCCGCGAAGCGCATGGCAAGCGCGCATGGCGAGAAAGATGGGCCTGGCTTGACGAGCCCGCCGCCAGCGTGTTTCACATCGGCTCATTCGCGAGAGACCATGCAAACCGAAGTTCAACGCCGTATTCAGCGCTTAGATCAAGCCCGATGCGATGCCATGCTGGGCGAGGATTACGAGCGACTGGCAAGCCTGTTGTCGGACGATCTCTTGTTTGTCCACTCGAACGGCTACGCGCACGACAAAGCGGGCTACCTGGCCTTTCTGGCTGAAAAGGTGCGCACGCTGGATATCCATCGGCCCTCGGCGCCTGCCTTCAAGCACGTCGGCGCCGCCATCCTCGTTTGCGGCCCGCTAGATCAAATCTTGGAGCGGCGCGCTGAGGGCCAGCGCATCGAAGTTCGCTCCTACACGACGCAGATCTGGCGGCCATTCGGCGTCGCTTGGCAGTTACTCCATCAGCACTCCACGCGGCGCGCAGAGTAGGCATTTCTCATCCAATCACGTCATGAGCTGGCATCCAGACTCGACCATGCAACTGGCTATCCACATCAGCGCGCCCGGCGGCCCAGAGGTTTTGCGGCCACGCCGCGTTCCCATCCCTACATGCGGCCCGGACGAGGTATTGATCGAAATCGCCGCCGCCGGGGTGAACCGGCATGATGTCAATCAGCGTCGTCGCGGCCCCGACAATGTCCATAGCCCGATTCCCGGGCTCGAGGTTTCTGGCAAGGTTGTCGCCGCAGGCGCGGGCGTGACCGGCGTACAGCCCGGAGACAGTGTTTGCGCGCTCGTCAATGGTGGCGGCTATGCGCAGTTTGTAGTTGCGAACGCTCGCCAGGTGCTGCCCGTTCCGGTCGGCATTGCGCTGCAGGATGCGGCCGCGCTGCCTGAAGCCTTGTTCACGATGTGGCATAACTTCTTCAACGTCGCCAGGCTGCAGCAAGGGGAGCGCATTCTGATCCATGGCGGAACGAGCGGCGTGGGCACGCTGGCGATCCAGGTGTTGACGACGCTGGGCTTCCAGGTATTCACCACCTGCGGCTCCGACGAGAAATGCGCGATCGCGGAATCGCTTGGCGCAGCCCGGGCATTCAACTATCGCGTGTCGCTGTTTGAACAAGCCATGCTCGAAGCCACCGACGGACAGGGCGTGGATGTCATCCTCGACATGGCCGGCACGCAATATGGGCACCAGAACGTTGAGGCGCTTGCCCGGCGAGGGCGTATCGTGCACCTTTCTCCTGGGAACGGCGCGGACCTTTGCGTGCCCTTGCGCGAGCTGATGCGCAAGGAAGGGGCGGTCACCGGATCGTTGCTCCGGCCGCTTCCCGATGCTGAAAAGGGCAAGATTGGTGAACTGCTGCACGAGCATGTCTGGCCGCTGCTTGGCAGTCGCGTGCGTCCGGTGATTGCCGCACGCTACGCGTTGGAAGACGCTCACATTGCGCATCGGACGCTCGAGACTGGCGACGTGGCCGGCAAGATCCTGCTCGACGTCATTGCGTCGGACGCCTAGAGCCGGCGGTTAGCGAGCTCCATGCCGCTGGCCTAACGGACTGCACGGCTTGCACGCCTATTGCGGTGCGATGGCGTTGCGTGCCCAGCCGCTAAAATAGCGGGATTTTCCGCAGCCCATCGTCAATCGCGCCGCCAATCCGCCATGTCCAGTCTGTCGAAGATGCTTTCCATTCTCGATCTGTTTACGGTCGAGAAGCCCACCTGGTCTTCCGAGGCGATCTGCGAGTGGCTGGGTTGTTCCGCCCCAACCGGATACCGCTATCTGCGTGAGCTGGTCACCGCCGGATTGCTGCTGCGCCTGGGCAACGGCAGCTACGCGCTCGGGCCGCGCATCATGACGCTGGATTATCAGTTGCGGACCGTCGACCCGTTCTTCAAAGCCGGGCAGTCGCTGATGCGCGAGCTGTCCACCCAAACCGGCTGCGATTGCGTGATGACACGGATCTTCGACGAGGAGATCGTCGATACGCACCACGAATTCGGCGCGGACGGGCTCAGGCTCGCATACGGCCGTGGGCGCCCGCGCCCGCTGTTCAAGGGCGCCGCGCCCAAGGTCATCCTGTCGACCATGACGCGCACCAAGCTGAGCCGGCTCTTTCAAAAGTACCAGAAGCCCATCCGTGAAGCCGGGATGGGATCGACGGCCGAAGAGTTCTGGAATGCCCTGCAGCCCACGCGCAAAGCGGGTTACTACATCTCGAAGGGCGAACTCGAAGCGAACGTCTGCGCAATCGCCACGCCGCTGTTCACGGACGGCCCTCAGGCCATCGGCGCGCTGGCGCTGGTCATTCCGTTGCGGCGGTTCGAATTCATGAACCATGAGAAGCTGCTGGAGCTTCTGAAAGTCGTGACGGAACGGATTTCGGCCGAAGTCGAGAAGAACGCCGCGAGCTGACCGAACCGTCGAGTCTATGCGCCGGCGGACTTTGCCGCTGCAATCCCAATCGGCGGCGTTGCAGCGAGACGCCGGGCCGACGACCCGGCGTGCTCAAGCCAGTCAGAACTTGTGACGGATGCCGACCGCTGCGCCAAACTGGCTGTCAGCGGTCGCGGCGATGGTGTACGCCGCACCGGCGCCGTTGTAGTTCTCAAAATCCAGCGCCGAATGCTTGGTGTACGCGGTCGTGACATACACGTCCGTGCGCTTGGATAGCGCATACGACGCGATCAGCGAGAGTTGCCAAGGCTTCTTCGGGTTCGATTCCACGCCGTCAATGGTGGCGTGCTTGATGTTGTCGTAGTAGAGCGCGCCGATCAGCGAGATCTTGTCGGTCACGTCTTGCCGCACACCGAACCACCATAGGTTGTCGCGCGTGATCTGACCAACGGCCGGCATGTCGTTGCGCCCGTAACGGAATCCCCCGAGCAGCACCGTGCGGTCAGAAATCCCGTAACGCGCACCGGCAAAGACCTTGCGGGCGACGCCATAGCCGCTCGCCGTGCGCGGGCCATGAAGCTCGTCGTAGGCGGCGGCCAGTTCCAGCGGCCCGAAGGTGTAATCCATGCCAGCGCCATACGCAGAGGAACCAGCCGCCGCGCCGGGTTGCCCTCCGAATGCCCAGTGCGCCTCTGCGGTGAGCGGGCCAAACAATCCGCGATACTTGACCATGTTGTCTTCCCGCAGGCTGGGTCCAAGCAAGCCGATCACCGGCTCATACTGGCCCGCATAGGAGGTCGGCGAGAAGTTTGCCAACATATCGAAGAGCGACGTGTATTGCCGGCCCAGCGTCAACCGCTGCCCTTGCCCTTCCAGGCCTACCCAAGCCTGCCGGCCGAACAAGCGGCCACCTTGCTGCATCGTGCCGCTATTCAGCCCGAAGCCGCTTTCCAGGGCGAACACGACCTTGTTGCCGCCGCCCAGGTCTTCCGCCCCGCGCATGCCCCACCGGCTCGGCGAGAGTCCGCCGGACTGCTCTGCCCACCGGGACGCCCCTGAAGTCGAGTTCGCCCCCCGATTGTTCGTGGTGTATTCCACGTTCGCGTCGACCACGCCATAGAGCGTGACGCTCGACTGCGCCCACGCGGCCGAACTGGACAGAACGCCCAGCGCGGCAAGCCACTTCGCCTTCATCGATCTCCTCCTGTGTTTTTTGATCGTTGTAAGTGTGTCGGCGAATTTTGTACTATCACAATACGATAGAAAACGTAGTGTTTACGCTTACAAGTTTAGCTTCAGTATCTCCTTTTGAGTGGCGATCTTGTCAGTCCGCGACGATTGCGGGCAAATCACCGCGATTTCGTTCGCCGGTGTTCAGGCGCGGTCAGACATGCGAGGCAGCGCCTGCGCCAATCGCTGGCCCATAGCTTGTACCGCGCGGCGATATCGATTGGCCTGGCCGTCCGCGCCCAGCGTCATGGCATCTCGCGTTTGCCAGAAGTCAAGGGCAGCAGACCCGTGAAGAAAAGTGCAATAGCGCCCGGGACCGATGCGATCTCGGGCGCGTCTTTGGTCCACCATGAGACCCCTGACCGTTCCAGAGCCACCTTCGTGACCTCATCCAGACCTACAACTTTTCGCGCCGACTGAAGATGCTGAAGGGGTACGCTCTTTATGAATACATCTGTAAGCGAGCGGTCGAGGTCAGTGAAGTTGAGCAGCAGGATCTCGTTGACGTGACGCGAGGTCGAGGTCTAGACCTTCCGGTATCCGCTTCTTGATTCTCGAGATGGTGTGGAGCTTCACCCGCTGCGCCCACGGCCCATCGATGGTGTGCAGATTCTTGCCTGCGAGATGCGCGAGGCCAAGCTCGTCACTGAGCTGCGCAATGGCCGTGTCGACATCGAGCGAGAGGTTGGTGACAAGAACGTCGTCGCCATGGAAGACGAGGCCGTTCGACCAGAGTAGGCCAATGGGTGCCCCCTTGCGATCGATGCCGCCGAAGTCGCCGAGTTTGGCAATCACTTGCCCTTGTTTCGGCTCGATCACGAGAATCTCGTTAGACTGGTTGCACGCGATCCAGAGATTGTCGTGCTCGTCGATGATCAGGCCGTCGGGTCCACCGCCAACCCGATTGACGAAGACTTCAGGCGTGCCGGGCTCAAGCGTTGGGCCGGTCACCGGTATCTTGACAACGATGTCGGTCGACGTATTGGCGACGAACAAAGCCGTCTTCTTGTTGTTGAACGCCAGGCCATTGGCGCCGATTGTCGGTGGAATGCGCGTGGGCTTGAGCAGCGGGCTGGTGACCCATGCCGACGCCTCGCCGCCGTCGGGTCCGACTTTCCAGATGATGCCTTGGTGGGCGTCGGTCACGTAGACGTTTCCGGCGGGGTCGAACGTCATCCCGTCAAGGCCTGGGTTCTTGCCAGTGACCGTCATGAATACGGAAGAGGCACCCGTACTGGGATCAACGCGCAGGACCTTCGCGCCCAGGTAGTCGACGACAAGCAACTGGCCCGTCCGAGGATGGAAGCCGACGTCGAGCAACAGTCTGCTTGAACCCTTGATGGTGACAGTGCGAAGGTGCTTGCCCTGCGGGTCGAACACAATGAGTGTTCCCTCACTCGTCTTGGGTTTGTTCGCCGCCACCGTGACGACGTAGACGTTGCCCTCCCGGTCCACGGTGATCCCCTCGGGATGCGCCTCACCCGGCGGCAAAGTGGCGAATGTCTCAACCTTGCCGCGCTCCCAGGCCATCGCGACGAGCGGCGTCGCCAACAACGCCAGCAGTATCAGTACCGTTTTGGCTATGTTCGTTCTCATTTGCAGTCTCCAAAATTTACGGGTGGCCGTAATGCGCAGGATTATTCAATCGTGTCTGCCCCATTGAATCCGCCAGCGGTCCCACCACCGGCGCCAGGAACGCCGCACGCTCGCGCCGAGCCGGGCCTTGGGGCTGGCGAGCGGTTCAAACTGTCGCGGCAAGGTACACCCTTAACGTTTGTAGAGGCCGGTCAGAGTAGAGGTGGCGAGCGTGTTCTGGCAGATGAAAAAGCGCACCACAGCGTTGGTCGGGTTGGCCGGCATCTCCAGCTTGGGCACGCCCAGTGCATGCACGGTGAAGATGTAGCGGTGCGCGGGCAAGCCCTTGGGCGGACAGGGGCCGCCGTAGCCGACGGCGCCGTAGTCGTTGGCGGCCTGCGTGCCGCTGGCGCCCAGGTCAGTGCCGTCGCTAGAGCCCCGGCCCGCGGCGAGTTGGGTGACGGACGAATCGATGTCGAACAGGATCCAGTGCCAGAAACCGCTGCCAGTGGGCGCGTCCGGGTCGTACAGCGTCAGCGCGAAACTCTTGGTGCCTTCCGGCGCGCCCTGCCATTGCAGCGCGGGCGAACGGTTCCGGCCGGTGCCGTCGTAGCCATCGAACTCATGCACCAGTTGGAGCCGTTCCTGATCCTTGAACTCAGGCGACGTTATGGTGAAGTCGTTCATGCTATTTCCTTTGATTTACTTGATTCGAGAACCAGGAAAGCTGCATCGCCTGGACGTGCCGTACCACTGATGCACCTATTTGTCATGGCGCCGCTTCCTCTAGCTGAGCCGGGGCCTCCCCTCGCACCGCATGTTCGGCCGCCGACGATTCCTCTGCCACGCCCTCGATGCGGTTTGTCTCGCGGTGCGCGGGTCAGTACGACTTCGGCAGCCCGAGCGCCTGCTCGGCTACGTAGCACAGCGCGAGCTCCTGCGTCACCGGTGCGAGCAACGACAGCACGCTTTCGCGCAAGCCACGCTCGACGTGGTACTCCTTCGCGTAGCCGTAGCCGCCGTGCGTGCGCACCGCGCGCAACGACGTCTCGAAACTGGCTTCCGCCGCAAGGTACTTGGCCGCCGTGGCCTCGACACCGCAGGGCTTGCCCGCGTCGTAGAGCGCCGCCGCCTTCCACATCAGCAGCTCGGCTGATTGCAGGCGCATCCAGCACTCCGCCAGCGGATGCTGGATCGCCTGGTTCTTGCCGATCTGCCGGCCGAACACGACGCGTTCCTTGGCGTAGTCGGTTGCCCGCGCCAGCGCTGTCTCAGCGGCGCCGAGTGCGGCAGCCGCGACGAGGATGCGCTCCGGGTTCAGGCCGTGCAGCAGGTACTTGAAGCCCTGGCCTTCCTCGCCGATGCGATCCTCGACGGGGATTTCCAGCCCGTCGATGAACAGCTCGTTCGAGTCCACCGCCTTGCGCGCCATCTTCTCGATCTCGCTGATGCGCACATGCGAGCGATCGAGGTCGGTGTAGAACAGCGTGACGCCATCCATCGGCCGCGCGCATGCCTCGATCGGCGTCGTGCGGGCCACCAGCAGGATCTTGTTGGCGTGCTGCGCCGTCGAGGTCCAGACCTTCTGACCATTGACGACGTAGCGGTCGCCTTCGCGGCGGGCGAAGGTTCTGACGCGTGTGGTGTCGGAGCCGACGTTGGGCTCCGTCACGCCGAAGCAGGCGCGATCGGAGCCATCGATCAGCGGCGGCAGCATGCGCCGCTTCTGCTCCTCGCTGCCGAACACGGCCACCGGCTGCGGGCCGAACAGGTTCAGATGCACGGACGACACCGCCGCCGAGCCGAGCTTGCCGATGGTGCGCATCACCATCGCGGCCGCCGAGATCCCAAGCCCGGCGCCGCCATGTTCTCTCGGCATGGTGACGCCGAACCAACCGCCGCGGGCGATGGCTTCGCAGAATTCAGTGGGCCAGCGCCCGTCGCGGTCGCGCTCGAGCCAGTAGTCTGCGGCGAAGTCGGCGCAGATGGCCTCGATGGCGTTCCTGATTGCGAGCTGGTCGTCGGAAAATTCGAAGTTCACGAGGAGGCGTTCCTGCAGCAGGTTTTCGGGGAGCTCGGCCGGCCTGTCGGTCACCATCTGGGCCATGCCTTTGGCGGCCGGGGCACCAAGTGCCGGGCGTGGCGAACTCGCGGTTGGTCATCTCCAGCGCGCGCCGCTCGGTATGCGTCACGGTCAGGCGCAGCGCGACTTCGCGCGTCGGCAACGGCGGGCGCGCGGCCCATGCCATGACGACTTGAGCGAAGCCGACGATGCGCAGACCCGCGAGCGGTCCGCCCTGATTGGTCCTGTCCGTGCTGCGCTTTCGGGTCAGGAACCGGCTACATCGGCGCCATTGCCGCGGACGTAGGGCACCGGTCCGATCCCGCGTGCCGCCGCGAGGGCCTCGATCGCGTACCGGATCGAGACCGCGTCATTGAGCGAGTGGAACGTGCCGTCGTCGTTGAAGCTGACTTGTGCGCCTTCGATCCAGGCGATGGTGATGGTGTCCTCGGTGTTGTCCTCGGGGGTGTAGAAGGTGTGCACCGAGCCGCCGGGCTCGTACAGGTAGGAGCCCGCCGTCTGCGGCTGGTCCGGGTACTCGCGATACTTCCAGCAGCCCTGGATCGTCCACACCTGCGCCGTACCGGTGTGGTAGTGAATCGGCAGGGAGCGACCGGGTTCCACGATGGCCATGAAGACCCACTCGCCGCGCTCCAGGTCCAGGCGCAGCGGCTTGATATGGATGCCCGGAAAGACATCCTTGATCAGCGGGATCTGCTCGATGTTGACGGTCAGGAGCTTGTCCTGGGGCAGGGCGGGCAGCGGCAGCGGGGCGCCGGTGGACGTGGTGAGCAGCACGGGGGACAGCGGTGTGCTGATTTGTCTTGCGGTCATGCTTGTCTCCTTTCAGGGTGGGAAAAATCGATGTCCTACCGGTGCGGATCGTCCAGCATGGACTCGAAGGTGTGCGCCGCGAGCATCGGATGCCGAGCGGCTGCAGCCGCTCGCGTCAGGCCTGCGTGCTCTCGGTTCTCAGCTTGTCGACGAGGATCTCGCCGCATGAAACGCCAGCGGTTTGCGATACTTGATTGCGGCGGGGGTGATAGCAATGGCCATGAGGCCAAAAGCCGCGGGGACAAAGATCATGGCTCGAGGTTCGAAATGGGTCAGAAATCCCATCAGAATCGGAAGCGTTCCTCCGGCAATTGCGGTAGCGACGTTGTGCGCAACCGAGATTCCGGTAATGCGAACCTGTGCTGAAAACACACGCACAAGGTGATTGTTCAGCATGATCGTGATGGCGCAGGGCAGGCCAAGGAGCGTCAGGTTGAAACCGATGTTCTGCGGCGTTGGCGAAGCGTAGGCATTCACTAGTGCGGCGAACAAGGCCATCGCCGTGAATGTGATGCACACCGTCCAACCGATCCGATCCATCAGCCAGCCCCCCAATGCTGTCGAGACGAGGCTCGCAACGATCAGCCCAGTTTGCGCGCTGTGCGCAATCGTCGGGGGAATGTGCAATCCTGTTTGCAGAAAAGTGGCCGGGAAGAGCGCTACCGTCTGGACAATCGAATTGCTGGCGAGACTTGCTAGCAGTGCTATCAGGAGTTCGGGCCGAGCCGTGGTCAGCAGTTCCCGTATCGGCATGGATCGGTTCAGGCTTTTTCGAGCCGCCATTTCGGTAAAGACTGGCGTTTCGGCGGCGAATTTCCGAAGTCCCGAGGACAGCAAGCCAAACAGACCACCCAGCACGAACGGGATGCGCCAGGCGTATGCCAACATCTGCTCCCCGGAGAATCCGCGGCCAATCGCGGCAAGCGTTGCAAGTCCGACGAGTGTCCCGATTCCCAACCCGGTCCCCATCAGGCCGATTGCGAGCCCGGCGCGACGTTCAGGTACGTGTTCAGCGACGAAGGTCAGCGCCGTAGGGATCTCCGCTCCCATCGCCAGCCCTTGACACAGGCGGCATGCGAGCAAGAGCAGCGGGGAAAGTATGCCGACTTGTGCGTAGGTGGGTAGCACGCCAATCAGCATCGTGGGCGTCGCCATCAAGGCCACGGTAACGATGAACATGCGCTTGCGGCCCAATCTGTCGCCCATCGCTGAAAGGAATATCCCTCCGATAGGCCTGGCGATGTAGCCGGCCGCGAAAATTGCAAGCGTCTGCAGCGTGCTCAACCAGGGCTCGGCATCGGATGGAAAGAACACCCGGCTAAGCGTTGGCACCATGACCCCGAAGACGATGAACTCGTAGTACTCGAGTCCGCCGCCCAACATCGCGATGCCGAGCATCTTGACTTGCGTTCGGGTCAGCGGGGATGCGGCGGTGGACGCGTCATGCAGGCGTTCTGCCGACGCGTGCTCCGTTATCGACGCTCGCTCCATCAATGTCTCCTCGTTTCCTGTGGCTGCTTTGACAACGGGCGCTGTTGGCAGCTTTCGGAAAGCGCCGCACCATTAGTCTTGCCGAAATAGTTATATAGCTCTATTTATAGAACTACTGTATTCCACGCCGACCCTCCGCACACTCAGTGTTACTACTGAGTGCTCATGTGCACGTGCTTTCGTTCACCTTCCGCAAGCCGGCCCATGTTTTGGGAAGCTATCGAGCGATATCCGATGTGCCCATCGTGACCTCCTCCGATCAAAGGGTGCTCACTTTGACCTCGGAAGTCACAGGGCCTTCTCGGCGATGGAGCTGGTGCGGCAATGCCTAGGCCAGTCGCCGAGCGCGCGGGTCAAGGCATGGGGTGCCGGCTCAATCGAGTTTTTCGATCCGTTGATTCCGGGAGGGCGCGCTGAATCTGCGCCCTCGATTAGCCGGCCTCAGCCCTGCGCCTCATGCGCACGGATGAGGAACAGTTCGCTAGGCATATCACTGGTCTTGAATTGAAGTTCCGCTCCATCGGGAACGAAAACCCAGTCGTGTGCGTGTGCCGAGAATGGCTGCCCCTCGATCAGCCCCTCGATCGCACCGGTTCGAATGAACAGAACCTGCTCCGTTGCGCTCAGCCCATGTGCTGCAGCACCACCATCGGCTTCAAGTGCGATCGCGTAGATTCCGAGAAACCGGGCGTCGACGGTCTGAGGCGTAATGATGGGCTGGACATGCGCCCCCCAGTAGTGAGGAAAGTCGATCGCTTTCGTATGCGCGGGAACGTCACGGACATTGCCCGTATCGGAATGCAGTCGTGGATCGTCCACGCCGGCCGCAACCACCGCAGCATTTGGATTCTCGCTGTACGGCGGCGCGTAGACGACCATCACTTGCACGGGGTCGTCGCTCACCACCTCAAACCGGTGAAAGACTCCCGCCGGATTGAAGGACCACTGCCCTGCCTCAAATGTCCGACGCTGGCCCGCCATTTCGCCAACGCCGGTGCCGGAAAGCAGGTAAGAGGCTTGCTCCAGATTGGGATGGGCATGCGGCAACGCGCCGTGCCCACGCGAGATGGTGCCAAGCAGCACCTCCAGCCGCCGCGCGCCGACCGTTTCCTTGCCGATGACGCGGCGGTTCACGGTGCCTGTGTGGTTGGCAGGGGAGTAGCCGGGTACGTCAGCGACCCGTCGCACAAACGGTGAGGGTGAATTCATTTTGTCTCCTGTGTTCTTTTTTTGAGGGGGCTTGCCGAAAATTAGCGACGGCTTTCTGGCATCGCCAGGGCAGGGTACTGCTCCGTGAGCTTGGCAGGCATCTCCACGTCGAGGACGAAGCGATCGCCCCTATACCAGAACAGGCCTGCGACAAGCACATTGCCATCGATGTCGAGCGCCGTTCGAACGACCTTGGCGACAGGCGACCCAAAGGCATAGTCCAGATCGCGCGCCAAAGCGAAGTCGGCCGGTTCCACCGTCATCGTCTGATGCATCATGCCAAGGCGCTCGCCTTCGACCTGCCGCAGCAGATGGATGAGCTTGTATTTCCGCGGGCCGCCCGGCGGGAAGCGGGCGAACACCGACGCGGCCACATACGACTCGATCAGGCAGAACGGCGTGCCGTCGTGGAGATGCAGTTTCCGGATCATCACGTACTGATCCAGCGGCGTGCCTCGCTTGCTCAGTTCCGGCGGCAAGCTCACATTCTTGCGCTGCTCCAAGATGCGGATTTCCAGGTCGGTGGTGTGGACCGACTCGTCGTTGATTGCCGCGCGCAGGCGATCTCCCGGTGCGGACGGTCCGTTGATCACATATGTGCCTCGCCCGCGCTGGCTGCTCACCAGCCCTTCCTCGGTCAGCAATGCAAAAGCCTGGCGCACCGTCACCTTAGCGATCCCATAGGTCTGGGCCAGGATTTCCACCGTGGGTAGCTGTTCGCCGACCGGATACTCGCCTGAGGCGATCTTGTGGCGCAGCACGCTCGCGAGTTGCCGGTAGCGGGTCACGCCGCCGGCGGCATCCTGATACAAGGTTGAGCTGCTGTCGGCCGCTGCGTTTGTCATTGCATGTTTCATGGCAACATTTCCTTCGGTAGGCGTACCGGCATTGTCAACAGGATCTGCGCCATACCCTTGCCGAGCGGATCATTACGCAGCGAAGCCATACCACCGCCATCCAGCGCCGACTCGCAGACGAAGTTCATCGCATCAAAGCCCGGCAATTCGTAGCGCGTGACCGCCCCCTCAACCAGATGACCCAGCCAGTCTGCCACACGCGCCGCGGTGACCTCGGCACGCAGCACGGGCAAATAATCCGGACGGCGTGCGATCAGCCCGATGTTGGCCGTATCGCCTTTGTCGCCACTGCGCCCGTAGGCGAGCCGAATCAGTGGAACCACGACCGTATCGCACGCGAATTGACTGGTGCCTTCATTCTCCATCGATACCGACGGTGCTCGCACATTCGACTCTGCCGGGCCGGGCGCCGGGATCGGCGCCTCCGCTTTCGAGGCTGCCGAGGCGGCCGTAGGAATCGATACCGCGGTGCGCTTGCCGTCCATTACCACGGCAGGGGACAAAGCAGCTTTGTCGAGCAGGAATGCATATTGCCGGATCGACGGCGACGGACTGGCGCGCCCACCGCCCCCCGTTGTGCCGGGCGCCCAGCTGGTCCCCGCAGCAGCGATTTCCCGGCCGAACAACTCCAGCGCCGCTTTCTCCGGATGCATCACGGACACGCGCATCACGGCTTCCCGCGTGTGCCGCGCGGCTGCGTGCGGGCCAAAACACGATTCGGCGCCGAGCACCTCAATCCGCGTGCGGGTGTAATCGCCCCAGCCATGCTCCTCGAAGAGCTTGCGCGTTCGGGCGAGGATCGCCTCCGCCGTACGCTCCGCCTTGGCCACGGCGTCGACGCCGACAATGGTCAGCTGGGCATTGGCGCGGAATCCATCGACATACGTTGCGCAGACCTTGTAGACACTGTCGGGTGCCCGTCCTCGCGCACCGCTCACCTCCACTTGATTCGGGCCGACCTCACGCAGCCGGACCTGGGTGAAATCGCAAATCACATCGGGCAGCAAGTAGGCGGCGGGATCGCCGATCTCATAGAGAACCTGCTCCCCGACCGTGGCGGCGTTGACGAGCCCACCGGTGGCAGGCGGCTTGCTCACCAGGAAGGTCCCGTCGGCCCGGCACTCGATCACCGGATAGCCGATGCCGGGCCAGTCCGGCACACTTTCCCAATCGGTATGCAGTCCGCCCGTGGCTTGACAGCCGCACTCGATGATGTGGCCCGCGAGGCTCCCCTGTGCCAGCCGGTCATAGTCGCCTGCGTCCCATTTGAACTCGTGCATCAGCACGCCCAGCGTGACGGCGCTGTCCACACAGCGCCCCGTGATGACGACCTGCGCCCCCTGATCGAGTGCCTCCTTGATCGGCAATGCCCCAAGATAGGCGTTCGCGCTCACCACGTTGTCCGGCAGTGGACGCCCCTTCTGCATGTCACGCACGCCGGCTTCGCGCAATGAGGGAAGCAGTGGCATCACGTCATCGCCCTCGACCACCGCGATACGCAGCGTCACGCCCTGCTCGGCAGCGACTGCCGCGAGCGCCTGCGCGCAACCATGAGGGTTGATGCCGCCTGCATTGGTGACCACGCGGATGCCGCGCGCGACGATTTCCTTGAGCAGGCTTTTCATCGTCACCGCCACGAAATCCGTCGCATAGCCCAATTCGGGCTTGCGCAGGCGGGCCGAGGCCAGGATCGACATCGTCAGTTCGGCCAGATAGTCGAACACCAGGTAGTCGATCTCACCGTGGCGCACCAGTTGAGGTGCGCCAATGCTGCTGTCACCCCAGAAGCCCGAGGCGCCGCCAATGCGTACTGTCTTTGCATTCATCCTTGTCTTCCTATTTGCCGGTCCAGATGGGCTGGCGCTTTTCGCGGAAAGCCAGTTGACCTTCTCGTGCATCGTCCGTCATTGCAAGCAACCCGATCTGGCTCTCGGTGAAGGCCATGGATTGCTCAAAGGGCATGCTCTGCGCGTGCTTGAGTGTGTAGAGCCCTCGCCGAATTGCGGTGGGCGACTTGGTCAACAGGCGGCCCAGCAGCCAGTCGAGCTTCGCGTCGAGGTCGTCGCTGACGTGATTGACGAGCCCGGCCGCTTGCGCCTCCCTGGCGGAGAACGGTTCACCGCACAGGCACAGCTCGGTGAGCACGCGGCGCGGTATCAGGTCCTGCAAGACGCTCAATACCTGGGCGGGAAACACGCCCACCTTGACTTCAGGCAAACCGAAGATCGCATGCTCGCTCGCCACCGCCAGGTCGCACATCGCCATCAGCCCCAGACCGCCCGCCATGCAAGCACCGTTGACACGGGCGATCAGCGGCACCGTCGACTGGCGGGCACAGCGGAAGAGATTGGCAAGGTCTTGAACAGGCCGGGCGTAATCAAAGGCAAACGACTTGCCGCTTTGCAGATCGGCGCCGGCGCAAAAAGCCTGGTCGCCCGCACCGGTGATGACGACGGCACGAATGTCGGTGTCGCAATTGGCGCGTGTTATACCGTCAGTCAAACCGGCCAGCACCGTAGGATTCAAGGCGTTGCGACGCTCCGGCCGATTGATGGTCAGGTACAGAATCGCGTCGCGAACCTCGCTCAATAGTTCTTCGTTCATATGACTTTCCATGTCAGTGCGCGGGTGCGGGGGGCGCTTCTTCTCAGTCTAGAGTTGCTATTTGGCGTGTGTTTCCATGGATACGCCTGCCGACATCAACGCTTCGATGGCGGCATCGTCATAGCCCGCTTCGCGCAGCACTTCCCGACTGTGCTCGCCGAGACTAGGCGCGTGACTGCGATGCATCGGCGGCGTGCCGTGCCATTCGCTCGGTACCGCCATTTCACGGATACGCCCTACAGCCGGGTGTTCAGACTCGGTGAAAAAGCCGATGTCGCTCAAATGCGGATCCTCGAGCAATGACTCGAACGTATGCATCGGGAAGACTGGGATGTCGACATCCTTGAGCAACGTGCGCCATTCATCCGTGGTCCGCTTGGCCATTTCGTCGCTGACCATGGCGTAAAGCTCGGTGATATGCGCGGTACGGGTGGTTATGTTGGCAAAGCGCGGATCGGTGTCGTACAGCTCCGGCTTGCCGATCACCTTGAGGAAAGCACGCCAATGGTGATCGTGATAGATGAGGCAGCAGACGCTTCCATCCCGCGTCGTGTACGGGCGACGCTCCGGCGACAGCAGGCGCGGATACCCGAAGCCTCCCTTCGCCGGGATAAAGGTTTTGCCGTAGAGGTGGTCGCCCATCACATAGGGCACCATGGTCTCGAACATTGGGACATCGACGCGCTGCCCCTTGCCGGTGTGGGCTTGCGCGTAGAGCGCGGCGCTGATTACCCCAAATGCATAGAGGCCAACCGAGCGATCGGCAATAGTGATGGGCAGATAGCGCGGGATGTCACCGCTACCCATTGCGACGGCCTGCGGCAGGCCAGTCGCGGCCTGGATCATGTCGTCGAATGCCGGCTCTGGCGCATAGCGGCCGCGCTGCGAGAAGCCGAACATGCCGACGTAGACAAGGCGCGGATTGATCTTCGCCAGCGATTCATAATCGAGCCCGAGGCGTTGCATTGCCTGGGGGCGTACGTTGTACGCCAGCACGTCTGCGCTCTTGACCAGGCGCAGCAAAGCCTCGAGCCCCGCCGGAGATTTCAGGTCCAGGACGACGCTGCGCTTGTTGCGGTTCAGCCCCAGGAATAGCGGGCCCATCTTCTTGTCGCCGCACGGGCCGATGCCACGCGTGCTGTCTCCCGTCGGTGATTCCACTTTGACCACGTCGGCACCGAGGTCGGCAAGCATCTGCGTAGCCGATGGCCCCATGAACACCGTGGTGATGTCCACCACCTTCACGCCGGCCAGCGGGCCGGTTGTCTCCTTTGTCTTCATATTCTCAGTCATGTCAAAGTACTGCCGGCGGTCACGCCGGACGTCGGCGGGCTCGCAATCTCAGGGATCGTCGAGCAACCCTGATCGTGATGCTATAGTTCTATTTATAGATCTATTTGATTTTCCGCGCAACCCCGGATTAGTACCGATACGCCAATGCAAAGCCCGCCTGGACGTTCAAGGTGCCTTGCCGGCCGACGTCTATGGAAAGGCAGGGCAGCCCCAAGCCGGACTGGACCGCCTAGCCGAAGCGCTGGCGCTGGTCGAAGAAACGAGAGAGCTGGTAGACGAAGCGCAACTGCATCGGCTCAAGGGCGAACTGCTGCTGTGGCAGTCAAGCGAGGGGTCCGCCCTCCACACCGGTCACGAAGAGGCGGAAGCCTGTTTTCACACGGCGATCGCGGTGGCCCGCGCGCAGGGTGCGCGGTCGCTGGAACTGCAAGCCGCGTTCAGCCTGGCAAGGCGATGGCGGGCGCAAGGGAAGACGGACGCCGCCCGCCACGCGCTGGCCGAGATCCACGGCAGCTTCAGCGAGGGCTTCGACCTCCCCGACTGGAAGCAGGCCAAGGCCTTGTTGGATGATCTGAATTGACGCTGTGGAACTTGTGCTGTGGTGTCACGATGTCATTTACGTAGCCGGTGCCGATGACAATGAGTAACGCAGCGTCGAGTGGTTCTGGTATTGGTCTGGAGACCGGATTGCCGCAACGGAACGTATCGTAGGCTTGATCCTCGACCCCCCCATGCCCATGCCCATGCCCATGCCCATGCCCATGTCCATGTCCATGTCCATGTCCATGTCCATGTCCATGTCCCGGCGGATGCGCCATCAGTAGTTCAGGCGTAGCCCGACAAATTTTCTTCCTGGATCATGGATTCCAGCAGCAAATCGAATGGGGCACTAGACACTTTGAATATGCCTTGGTACGGATGGGTCAATTCCAGTATCAGAAAATTTGCGCTCGCGATGGCGATGGCGCCCAATAGAAGAAAGAATATTGCGATTATATTTCCATCGCTAAGACTGCCATAAAGAAAAAACAACAAACAAGCCCAGCCAAACACAATGACAAGAAGCAATGCTGGCACCTGGTTAGAAAGGCTCCGGACAATATTGGATTGAATGGAAATGAAGTTGCTGGAGAATTGCCGAATTGAGTTGAGATCGTCGCGAGTAATATTTCTGAAAGCCTCGGAGAGCTTGTTGATCTCCAGCACCATCTCGACATCTTCGGAAAGATGGCCGTAGCTGACCTCCCCGCCATTCTTCTTGCCCTCACTGGGCCAATATCGTCGCAGCAAGCGAACAACCATCCGCCGCAGCATAAGCCTTGGCCTATCAGACGCATCAGGAAATTGCTTCAGTAAGAGGTCGATATTGGCTACTGCGTTTATCAGTGAATTAAAGTCGGCCTGATGACTGTTGAAGGTGGTATAGGAGGAGGATACAAGGAGGCCCAAGACAATGGCAAAAAGAGTGCCAATCAAACCCGAAACCGATCTGATTACATCCACTGATAGATTGATTTCGGAGGGGAGTAGCTTGTGCACATAGACCCCGGCAATTGCACAGGCAAAAGTGGAAATGGCAATTGCAATGCAGCGACCAAGGATGCTCATTCAGTCCGTCCGCTTAGGTTCGTTTCGTTAATTTCGCGTCCGCCATCGCTGGCGGCGCGTTGTTCCTTGTCACGGCAACACGTACCGCTGCAGCTCCGCGATCTTGTGGGCATGGCAGCTTTGCAAATTGTGCATCACATTGTCATAGTTGACAAGTATATCAGATATGACTATTGTGGCGACGTTTCGCCTGGCGAATGCTGCCAACTTGGCCGCCGCTAAGCGCGTCGCAATGATTGGGGGCGAGGCCTCCTGCTTACGCATCGCTCCAGTCAAGGGCGGCGCGCCATTGATTTCCTTACACATGGAGCGCGGCCAGGTGCTGTCAGCAGTCGAAGAGGCGGCGACAAGCGCGTGCTGCAGCCACTTAGTCAAATCCGAAGCTCGCGACCCTCCCGTGCGAGCTTTGGTCGAGGTACCTATGGACCATTTCGAGAGTTTGCGGCTCTTTCGGACGATCGTCGAAGTCAAGAACTTCAAGCGGGCGGGGCTGATGCTCGGGCTATCGCCATCTGTCGTGTCCCGCGCGATGTCCTCGTTGGAGGAGCGCCTTGGTGCGCGCCTCTTTCACCGTTCCACAAGGCAGTTCTCCTTGACGGACGCCGCGCAGCGCTTCTATGACGGATGCTGCCGCGTGTTGGATGATCTCGACTGCTTGGAATCTGACGCACGCAGCCATGGTCGTTTGCCCGTTGGTGTGCTGCGCCTCGTCGCGCACACGACCGCCACTTCGTTTTGGCTAGCCCCTCTCGTATCGTCATTCAAGCGAAAGTACCCAAAGGTCATCGTGGATGTGACTCTGACTGAAGGTGCCACCGACCTAGCGACCGAGGGCTATGACATTGGTCTCGTATTGCCTTTCATGTTGGCGACGGAACTGGCTGTGACCCGCCTGCTCCATCGTCTACCGATGGTAGTTGTTGCAACGGCAGGGTATCTTCAATCGCGGCCCCGGCCACGCTATCCGGCTGACCTCGCAGACCACATTTTCGTTACCGTGCCGCCCTCCGTGCACAAGCCGACCGTGACGCTCCGAGCAGAGGAAGGCCCACTGACTGTTCCGATCAAGTACGAGATCACTTCTAACAACGTGGCATTCAACCGCGAAGTCGTGCTGGAAGGGCTGGGAGTGGGGCTCTTGCCGATGGCCCTTGTCGGGCAAGACCTCCAGGCGGGGCGGCTCGTTCGCCTGCTCGAAGAATACGAGATCGTCGATGGGGCTGCTGAGGTCCGTCTGGCTTATATGAGTCGCACGCTGGTTCCCGCAAGAGTCAGGGCGTTCATCGACCATACCGTTGAATTCATCGAGGAATGCGCAGTCAAGTGAAGGTGCCCCGAGGCGCCATTGCATTCCATGCTTCTGGGTACAGGCCGGCTGGCCGAATGTCCATCCACTTCCGTTCCATGTTCGACCCCGATCTGCACCAGTCCGCTGCGCTCCCACGTATGTTCCGCCGCCAAGCCGTGTTCTGGGGAGTGTTCGCGATTGCAATAGTCGCGCTCATGTGGGCTCTGCGCCCCGTCCTCACGCCGTTCCTACTCGGCGCGCTCATTGCCTACATGTTGCAGCCGGGCGTTGAGTGGCTTGTGAGGCATCGCGTGCCGCGCGGTCTTGCCGCACTCTCGATGATCCTCTGCTTCGCAGCGATGGCGGCGCTGTTGGTGACGCTCGTGTTCGCCGTGATTCAAACGGAAGGGCCGGAGCTTCAGACGAAGTTGCCTTTGCTGATTGCAAAGGTCAACGCGTGGCTGCAACCGAAGCTGGCAGTCCTTGGTCTGAGCGGCTCGCTGGACCTGACGCATCTCCGCGACATGCTGACGGGTCGCGTCACTGGAAACGAACAGTCTGTCGCGCTCGCTGCCTGGCGCTACTTGCGCACGAGCGGCGATGTGATGATCACCATCGTGGGCAACGTCGTGCTGGTCCCGCTGGTGCTGTTCTATCTGCTCTACGACCGGCACCAGATGTTCCTGCGCATGGAAAATCTAGTGCCGCGGCGCTGGCTGGGCAAGACACGGGAGTTCGTCATCGAAATCGACCGGATGCTGTCGCAGTACCTGCGTGGCCAGCTGCTGGTGATGGGCGTGCTCGCCGCGTTCTATCCGATCGCGCTGACTGTTGCCGGCTTCGAGATCGCATTTCCGCTTGGCCTATTCACCGGTCTGGCGGTGTTCATCCCATACGTCGGCTTCGCGGTCGGGCTTGCGCTCGCACTGCTCGCCGCGCTCCTGCAGTTTGGCAGCTGGTACGGTATCGGCGCGGTAGCGGTCGTGTACGGCGTCGGGCAGGTGTTGGAGAATGCCGTTCTCACGCCACGCTTCATCGGTGAACGTATCGGATTGCATCCGCTCGCGGTGATCTTCGCCTTGCTGGCCTTCGGCCACCTCTTTGGCTTTTTCGGCGTCTTGCTTGCCTTGCCGATCAGCGCGATTCTGGCGACGGCGCTGCGCGAACTGCGTCGCCGCTACCTGACAAGCGAGCTCTACAACGCTTGAACAGCTCCATCTCTTGGCGTCGGCGTCGCCCTATGTCGATCTAGAGTCAACGTTGCTTTCAGGCGTGACCAACGGCAACGGACGCTGCGCGATCTTCTCCGCCTCCGCGCGCTTGAGACCGAGTGCTTGCAGCACGACAACTGCTGCGCGCTCAGCCAAACCTTCTTCGCACACGCCGAGACTCATTCGCTCGCGAGAGCGGTTCTCTACCGACGTTGCGAAATGCAGCTCGGCTGTGATCCCAGCCAGGACGCTCCCAATGGCGGAAAGGACGCTCGCCAGCGGGTCCGCGACGATGAATCGCTTCGTGGCGATGCCCCTCCTACTATCCCGCAGCAGCCGCTGCCCCAGCCCGCGCGTCAGTACGCGGGCTGAGCTTCCTTCGCGTATGAGCAGGCGCGCCCACACGGGCTCGCGCCGGGCACGCAACAAGATGTGACGTACCGCTACGGCAATCACTTCCGCCGGGTCGGAGAGTCCGCATGACACGTGGTCCAGCGTATTGGCGAAATCTTCGAACGCCCAATCGATGAGTGCGGCAAAGATCTCTTCCTTCGATTCGAAGTGGTTGTAGAAGGAACCGAAGCCGACGTCGGCCGCTTCGGTGATTTCGTTGATGGCCACGCGATCGATGCTCTTCTCGGACATCAGCAGCAGTGCGGCTTCAAGCAGGCGTGCTCGCGTCTCCAGCTTGCGGCGGGCGCCACGCGGTTGCGGCAGGTGGCTCGCTTGGTTTGGGTTGGCGGTCGCCTTGACATGGCGTCGCCGGATCGCACGGCCGGTCGGAAGGTCTCGCATAGCGGTACAAGGCTGTCTGTTCATCCCAATAATAATGCTAGTCGTCATACTTGACAATTCGATCAACGATGAGTTTAATGTCACATGTTGGGGTTGCTGGGGTCAGGTGCCCTGGCGTCTGGAGTGGTGGCAGTACGGAAGAAGCCAACAGCAACGGCCTATGGAAGGGCTTCTTGTTGCTGTGGCAGTGACTACCGGGGTGGGCAGCGAGGCTGGAACGTGAAGCGCTCGGTAAGCCCGCCGGCGAGGAGAGGGTGGGGCGGGAGTCGCCGAATCCTCTTGAGTGGTCTCTGAACAGCCGTCGCTCTCGACGACTTAAGTCCCCGAGATACGAGTTTCGTTACGTGCGTCAGGAAGGCAAATCGCGCGCAGGAGCGCGACGCACCTTCCGAGGCGCCGTGCCCTTCTTCGTTGGACCATCACTTGTCTTGGAAACATCGTGAATCATCCCGGTCGTAACGCGCGAACGCCTGCGCGCCCCATTCCGTCTATCGTCGGGCGTTGGAAACCAGTTCCTTTTTTTGTCGCGGCTTGCTGCGCGACGCTGCTCGCGGGTTGCCACCATACCGAAGCGATCGCGCCGGAGCCCAAACCAGTGGTCGCGCTCGTCCTGCATCCGGACGGCAGCCCCACCGCAAACTCATTGCCAGGCCAGGTGCAGGCGCGATATTCCACGCCGCTCTCGTTCCGGGTGCCCGGCAAGCTCGTGGAACGGCGCGTGCGTTTGGGCGATACCGTCAAGGCAGGGCAGATCCTCGCCATGCTCGATCAAGCCGATCTGCGCAATGACCTGGCTACTGCGCGAGCCCAGCTCGAAGCGGCTGAACACCGGCTCGCATTTGCAAAGCAGCAGCTCGATCGCGACCGCGCACAGGCTCAGGCCAACCTGATCGCTGCGGCACAACTCGAGCAGACCCAGGACGCTTATGCATCAGCGGTCGCGCAGCGCGACTCAGCGCACGCCCAAGCTGCGCTCGTCGGCGACCGGTTGCGCTACGCGACGCTCGTGGCGGATCACGACGGCGTCATCACCCTGGAAGATGCCGATACGGGCCAGAACGTCCAGGCAGGGCAGGCCGTCTACCACCTCGACTGGACCGGCGACGTGGATATCGTTTGCGACGCGCCCGAGGCGGCGCTGGGCTCGCTGACCGTTGGCAGTACAGCGAGCGTGAGTCTGCCCGCCGTGCCTGGGCAAACGTTTGAAGCACGCGTACGCGAGGTTTCGCCCGCAGCCGACCCGCAAAGCCGTACCTGGCGAGTCAAGCTCACGCTGGCCGCACCGAGCCCTAAGGTGCGCATGGGCATGACGGCCAGCATCACGTTCGATGCGGCCGGCGATCCGCCTGCTGGACATCCTTTCAAGCTGCCTGTGACCGCGCTCTTTCATAACGGCGAGGCCCCCGCCGTCTGGGTCGTGCGCAAGGGCAGCGACACGCTGGAGTTGCGCTCCGTTACCGTCGATCGCTATGACGAGCGCACCATTTCGGTCGCCTCGGGCTTGCATGACGGCGATCGTGTAGTGGTGCAAGGGGTGCATGCGGTGAGCGCCGGCCAACACGTGCAGGTGGTTCCGCCCCTGCATCCCGAGGACTTCGCATCATGAGCACTGGCGACCGTGAAACCGCGCGCGATAGCGCGCCTGCCGCCCCATCTGAGGCCGAAGGTGGCTTCAACCTCTCCGCATGGGCGTTGCGCCATCAGCAGCTGGTCATCTTCCTGATCGGGCTCGCCACGCTCTTTGGCGTGATTGGGTACACGCATCTTGCGCAGTCCGAAGACCCGCCGTTCACGTTCCGGACGATGGTGATCCAGACGTATTGGCCGGGCGCGACCGCCCGCGAGGTCCAGGACCAGATCACCGACCGCATCGGCCGCCAGCTTCAGGCCGCACCATACGTCGACAACATCAAGAGCTACTCGCGGCCCGGCGAGTCGATGATCTTCTTCGCGATGAAGGACGCGGCACCCGTCAAGGACGTACCCGAAACCTGGTACCAGGTGCGCAAGAAGGTGGGCGACATCCGGGCGACGTTGCCGATGGGAACGGTCGGACCGTTCTTCAACGACGAGTTCGGTGATGTCTACACCAACGTATACGCACTGGAAGGCGATGGCTTTTCACCGGCGCAGCTGCACGACTACGCTGACAAGCTGCGCACGGTCCTGCTGCGCGTGCCGGGGGTCGCGAAGGTTGACTACTTTGGCGACCCGGCGCAGCACGTCTTTGTCGAAATCTCCAATACGGAGCTGACGCGGCTCTCGATCACGCCACAGCAACTGGCCCAGGCTATCAACGCGCAAAACAGCGTGGCGCCGGTCGGCACCATTACGACAACGGACGATCGCGTGTTTGTGCGCCCGAGCGGCGCGTTCAAGGACGTGCAGGCCCTTGCCGACATGCTGATCACCGTGAACAAGCGCACGTTCCGGCTGGGCGACATCGCAAAGGTCACACGCGGTTATGACGATCCGCCCGTCACCCAGATGCGCGCGAATGGCCATGACGTGCTCGGCATCGGGGTCACCATGCAGAAGGGCGGCGACGTGATCGACCTTGGCAAGGCGCTCGACGCGAAGGCCGGCGAACTGCAGGCGAACCTGCCGGCCGGGCTGAAGCTGACTGCTGTCTCGAGCATGCCGCATGCGGTCAAGCACTCGGTGGACGAGTTTGTCAGGTCGGTTGGCGAAGCGGTCGCGATCGTTCTGGTTGTGAGCCTGGTCTCGCTCGGCCTGCGGACCGGCATGGTCGTCGTGATCTCGATCCCGATCGTGCTGGCCGTGACCGCACTGTGCATGCATCTGTTCGGGATCGGGCTGGACAAGGTCTCGCTCGGCACGCTCGTGCTCGCACTCGGGCTGCTCGTTGACGATGCGATCATCGCCGTCGAAATGATGGCCGTGAAGCTCGAACAGGGCTGGAGCCGCATGCGCGCGGCGGCCTTCGCCTATACGAGCACGGCATTCCCAATGCTGACCGGTACGCTGGTCACGGTGTCGGGCTTCCTGCCGATCGCGCTGGCCAAGTCGAGCACGGGTGAATACACGCGCTCGATCTTCGAAGTGTCGGCCATCTCCCTGATCGTTTCGTGGTTTGCTGCCGTCGTGCTGGTTCCGATGCTCGGCTATCACATGCTGCCCGAGCACAAGCGCGAGGCGGGCGGCGCGCACGATCACGATCACGACATCTACAACACCGGCTTCTATCAGCGCCTGTCGGGCTGGATCGAATACTGCATCAAGGGTCGCTGGGTTGTCCTGGGTGTCACGGCGGTGCTCTTCGCGCTTGCGATGGCAGCCTTCACCCGCGTGCCGCAACAGTTCTTCCCGAACTCGGAGCGCCCGGAACTGCTTGTCGATCTTCGGCTGCCGGAAGGCGCCTCGTTCGAGGCGACGCTGCGTGAAGCGAAGCGGCTTGAAAAAACGCTGGATGGTCGTGCGGAGATCGATCACTTCGTCGACTTTGTCGGCACGGGCGCGCCGCGCTTTTATCTGCCGCTCGATCAGCAGCTTCAGCAGCCCAACTTCGCACAGTTCGTGATCACGGCCAAGGACGTGGAAACTCGCGACGAGCTTTCGCACTGGCTTGACGCCATGCTCGCGAAGAATTTCTCCGGCGTACGTACGCGTGTGGCGCGGCTTGAGAATGGTCCGCCGGTGGGCTTCCCGATCAAGTTCCGGGTGAGCGGCGACGATATCGCCACCGTGCGCAACATTGCAGACCATGTTGCTGAAAAGGTACGCGCCGATTCGCGCACGCAGGACGTGCAATTCGACTGGGACGAGCCGGCGGAACGTTCGATCTCGTTCGAGATTGACCAGATCAAGGCGCGTCAGCTTGGCGTGACGTCGGAGGACGTATCGAACTTCCTGGCCATGACGCTCTCCGGCTACACGATCACGCAGTACCGCGAGCGCGACAAGCTGATCAATGTGGATCTGCGTGCGCCGAAGCGCGAGCGTGTCGATCCGGCAAAGCTCACGGGTCTCGCAGTGCCCACGCCCAACGGGCCGGTACCCCTTGGCGCGCTCGGGCATGTCCGGAACTCGCTCGAGTACGGCGTGATCTGGGAGCGCGACCGTCAGCCGACGATCACCGTGCAAGCAGACGTTCGGGGCAACGCCCAGGGCATCGGTGTGACCCGCGACATCGACCAGGCACTCACCGCAGAACGCGCCAAGCTGCCTGTCGGCTACCGCATTGAAGTCGGCGGTGCGGTTGAAGAAAGCGTGAAGGGCCAGACCTCGATCAACGCGGAGATGCCGATCATGATCATCGCGGTGCTGACGCTGCTCATGATCCAGCTCAAGAGCTTCTCGCGGACGTTCATCGTCGTGCTGACGGCGCCCCTCGGGCTGATCGGCGTCGTGACCGCGCTGCTGCTGTTCGGCAAGCCCTTCGGCTTCGTTGCCCTGCTCGGCGTGATTGCGATGTTCGGCATCATCATGCGCAACTCCGTGATTCTGGTCGACCAGATCGACCAGGACATCGCGGCGGGCCAACGGCGCTTCGACGCAATTGTGGGCGCAACCGTGCGGCGCTTCAGGCCGATCATGCTCACGGCCGCCGCCGCCGTGCTTGCGCTGATTCCGCTGCTGCGCTCGGGCTTCTTCGGCCCGATGGCGACCGCGCTGATGGGGGGCATCACGATTGCCACGGTGCTGACCATCTTCTTCCTGCCGGCCTTGTATGCAGCGTGCTTCAGGGTACGCCTCGACGAGCGCGATCCGTCCTCGGCCGGCACCGCGCCCTCGGAGAATTGATCATGAAACTTGCCCGTATGACTTCTGCGCTCGCCGCGACGACGGCGTTCGCACTGACTGCCTGTTCGCTCGCGCCCCAGAGCACGCCGCCAGCGGTGCCGTCGCCCGAGCACTATGGCGCCGCATCCCAGCCGTTGAAGACGGCCGAGGCTGCCGGTGTCGCCCAGCAGTTTGATGTGGGAGCTGCGCCCGTGCCGCAGTGGTGGCGGCTCTATCACTCTGACGCCCTCAATGCGCTGGTTGAAGAAGGCTTGCGCAATAACCCGACGCTCGCGGGCGCGGAGAAGACGCTGGCAGCCGCGCAAGAGGATCTGCGCGCGCAGATCGGCTCCTCGACGCTGCCATCGCTAGACGCGGGGGCGCAGGCCTCGCGTCAGCGTACGCCCAACGTCACCGGCGTAGGCCCGGAGACGCTGCGCTATAACGTCTTCGTTGGACAACTGCAGGCACATTACACGTTCGATCTGTTTGGCGCGACGCGCTATGCGAACGAGGCCGGCGCCGCCCGTGTGGACGTACAGGGCTGCGAGCTGGAAGCCGCGCGCCGTGCGCTGGCCGCCAACATTGTCGGCACGGCCATCACAGCGTCGGCGCTTGATCAGCAGATCGCCTTGACCGAGCTGCTTGTGGTCGTGGCGGATGCCACCGCACGTGACAACGAGCAGCGGTATGCGCTGGGTGCGTTGTCGCATGCGCAGGCGCTTGCGTCGACGCAGAGCGCCGCGTCGCTGGCTGCCAGCCTGCCGCCGCTGCGCCAGCAGCGCGCCATCGCGGGTCACGCGCTGGCGGTCTTGATGGGCCGCACGCCGGACGCAGCGCCGCCTGTTCCCGAATTTGCCAGCCTGTCGCTGCCGGAGCAGGTGCCCGTCGCCGTACCTTCAGACCTGCTACGCGCGCGGCCGGACGTTCGCGCCGCCGCCGCCGCCGTGAAGGCTGCGTCAGCCGACGTCGGCGAGGCGACGGCACAGCTCTTCCCGAGCCTGTCGCTGACCGCCGCCCTGGGGCGCGGTGGCCTGAGTTGGCCCGCGCTGCTGTCGGGCGCCGGCGGGCTGTGGGCCGTGGGCGCGGGACTTTCGCAGCCGATCTTCCACGGTGGCGCGCTGCTGGCCCATCGACGGGCGACGATCGACCTCTACGACGCAGCGGTCCTCCAGTACAAGTCGGCTGTTCTCTCGGCATTCGAGAATGTCGCGAACACGCTCGCTGCGCTGGACAACGATGCCCAGGCGCTCGCATCGGCCGAAATCGCGTCGCAGGCTGCGCACACCGCGTTCCACGAGACCGCGTCTCGTCGCCGGCTAGGGTCGTTGCCCGCATCCGCTGAGCAGGCGAGCGAGCAGCAGTACTTGAACGCGCAACTCGACACCGTGCGCGCGATGAGCCGGCGCATGAGCGATACCGCAGCGCTGTTCCAAGCCATGGGTGAGCTGCCCGCTGACACTGCGCCGACGGTCGCCAGCAAATGATGAGCGTGTCCGCCGGGTTGGGCTGGCTCGCGTCGAGCGAGCCATTCCCGGCGGGCCAACGCGCGCGACTTCGCACCAGGCGGTGCCGAACCACCCGCAACGAATCGTCCTGCCGTTTCCCATGGAATATGAGCATCTGATCGCCTGTCACGAGTGCGACTGGGTCTTCCGTCGGCCGCCACGCCTGAACGGACTGGTCGCACGGTGTTCCCGCTGTGGCACACGCCTGACTGGCATCCATCGCGCCCGCCCGACGCTGGAGTTCACCTGCGCGCTGACCGTCGCCGCGCTGGTGACGTTCCTGATCGCCCAGGGCTTTCCTGTCATTGCGCTCAACGCAGATGGCATGACATCGCGCGCCGCACTGTTCGATGCGGTTGCCTCCCTGTGGACCGGGCACATGCGCGTTGTCGCGGTCATCGTGTTCTGTTCCACGACGTTGTTCCCTGCGATGGAACTGGTGGCCTTGCTGTACGTGCTGGTTCCGCTGCGCTTGGGGCGGGTGCCGCCGTGCTTCCGCTCTGCGTTGCGATTCGTACAGTGGCTGCGGCCGTGGGGAATGATCGAAGTGTTCATGCTCGGCGTGCTCGTCACGACCGTGAAGATGGTGAGCCTCGCACAGGTGATTCCAGGCGTGGCACTGTTTGCCTTCGGAGCATTGACCGTGATGCTGGGCGCCATCTCCCTGTTCGATCCCCATGTGCTCTGGGAAATTTGCGACGAGGTGAAGACGTGTCGCATGTCCGGTGTACCACGCGTGAAGCCGCATGCCGAGCGCGCTGCCGTTCTTCCAACACTTCGTTCGACGGAGCCCGCTGCAACGCATGGCGTTTCGGCAAGGCTCGCCGGATGGATCGCCTGCCACACATGCGGTCGTGTACAGGAGCGAAACGAACAGGCATCACACCAATGCTGTTCACGTTGCGGCGCGGCGCTGCATGACCGGCTCCCGAACAGCGTCTCGCGTACCACGGCACTCGTGCTTGCTGCCGCGCTCCTCTACATCCCGGCCAACCTGCTGCCGGTGATGCACAGCACCTCGCTGGGCCGGTCGGAGGACGACACCATCCTCAGCGGTGTCGCGTACTTCTGGACCTCCGGCGATTGGGGGCTCGCCGCTATTGTCTTTATCGCCAGCGTGATGGTGCCGATGCTCAAGCTCGCGATCCTGGTGCTGCAGACGATCGCAGCACACCGCCGCTCCGCCTGGCGCCCGCTCGAGCGGACGAGGCTCTATCGGATCGTCGAGTTTGTCGGGCGTTGGTCGATGCTCGACGTCTTCGTCGTCGCCCTGACCGTCGCCCTCGTGCACTTCGGCTCCTTTGCCGTGATTGCCGCTGGTCCGGGAGCACTCGCTTTTGGCGCCGTGGTTGTGCTCACCATGCTTGCATCGATGCAATTCGACCCTCGCCTCATTTGGGACCACGCCGACCATCAAGCTGGAGTCTCGCCAGCAGAAGGGTCTTGAGCGTACGACGGCCCGAAGACCACGCCCACCAAACTGTTTTCAAGCAATGCATCCTTTCGATCTACCCCATCCCGAGATCAAGCCGCGTCAGCGCTGGATCCCGTCCTTTGTCTGGCTCATTCCGCTGATCGCGGCACTCATTGGCATCGCGCTGGTCGCCAAGGCCATCACCGAAAAGGGGCCGACCGTCACGGTCACCTTCACCAATGCAGAAGGACTCGAAGCCGGCAAGACGAAAGTCAAGTACAAGGACGTCGAGATCGGGTCGGTGCAAGCGATTGCCCTGACGAAGGATTTCAAGCACGTGCTCGTGAGAATCCAGCTGACCAAGGAGGCCGAGAACTTCGCGGCCAAAGACACGCGATTCTGGGTCGTCCGCCCGCGCGTTGGGGCCAGCGGCATTTCGGGGCTCGGCACGCTGCTGTCTGGGGCGTACATCGGCGTGGACATCGGTCGCTCCAAGGAAAGCAGGACCGAGTTTGTCGGACTCGAGAATCCGCCTTCCGTCACGACCGATCAGCAAGGGCACCAGTACACATTGCGGGGCGACTCGCTGGGTTCGGTCGATATCGGCGCCCCGGTCTTCTATCGACATCTGCAGGTGGGTCAGGTGGTCGGCTTCGCGCTCGACAAGGACGGCACCGGTGTGCAGGTCAATGTTTTCGTGAACGCTCCCTACGACAAATATGTCGGGAGCAACACGCGGTGGTGGCATGCAAGCGGTGTCGATCTGCGGCTCGATTCCAACGGACTGAAGTTGAACACGCAGTCGCTTGCGACCGTGATCGTTGGCGGCCTGGCGTTTCAGACGCCTCCCGGCCAGGGAGATGGCCCGCAAGCGCCCGACAACGCAGTCTTCCGGCTCGCTTCAGACGAAGCCGACGCGATGCGCGAACCCGACGGCGCCGCGATGAACGTCGTGATGAGCTTCAACCAGTCACTGCGCGGGCTGTCCGTGGGGGCACCTGTTGACATGCGGGGCATCGTCCTGGGGCAAGTGACGGACATCGGGGTCGAATATGACGAGAGCGGCAAGACCTTCAGCATGAAAGTGTCGATGGCACTGTACCCGGCGCGACTCAGCCGGCGCACCAGCTCCGCGATACCTGCTCCAGATACGCCTGGGGGGCACGACATGCTCCAGCATCTCGTCATGCAGGGGCTGCGCGGGCAGTTGCGAACCGGCAATCTGCTGACCGGCCAACTCTACGTCGCGCTCGACATGTTCCCGAAGGCGCCGCGTGCAGTTGTCGACGTACGCCGCTCTCCTGTCGAGTTGCCGACGGTGCCCAACTCGCTCGACGAATTGCAGGTGCAGATCGCGGACATTGCAAAGAAGCTGAACCAGGTCCCGTTCGACCGCATTGGCGCCAACCTGAACGGTGCACTGGAGAATGCGAATCGACTGTTCGGCCATCTCGATACCGAAGTGGTACCGCAAGCGCACGACACGCTGGCATCGGCGCAGCGTACCTTTAACGCAGCGGAAGTGACGCTGCGGCAGGACTCGCCGCTGCAGTCAGACGTGCACGAAGCCATGCAGGAGTTGACGCATACGCTTCAGTCGCTCAACGCCCTTGCGGACTATCTGGAACGTCATCCGGAATCGCTTCTATTCGGCAAGAAAGGAGATCAACGTTGATATCGCTTCCGCCGCGCGCAGTGCGCACTCTCATGGGCGTGGCTGCCGGCATCGGGTTGGCCGCTCTGGCCGCTTGCAGTTCCCCGCCGACGCGCTTCTACACGCTTGGTGCTGGTGACAGCATCGAACATGCGCCCAGCGTCGCCAATGCGAACTTGCGGATCGACACCCTTGCCGTCCGCGTGCCGGCTCCGGTAGCCGGCAGCCGGTTGGTGGTGCAAGTCAGCCCGAGCCAGGTTGCCTTGCTCGAGGACGATCGCTGGGCGTCATCCTTGAGCGACGAAATTCGCGGCGCGCTGTCCGCCCAGGTGGCGGGGCAGTCGAACACAGTCGATGTGCACGGCATTCCGCACAGCGATGATGTGCCTGTCTATCGCATTGCCGTCGATGTTCAGAGGTTTGAGTCGTGGCAAGGCTCGCACGTCTTGATTGACGCGGTGTGGAGTGTGCGGCCGGCACAAAGCCAGCAAGCGTTGATCTGCCGCGCCGTGATTAGGAAAGACGTGTCCTTAGGCAACAATGCTATGGTCGATGGTCACCGTCGGGCACTGAAAGACATCGCTTCTCAGATCGTCGCCGGGATTCGCTCGGTTGCATCGGCACCGGTAGCAAGTTGTCCGGCTTCGGCTGACGCGGACCGGATCGTGCGTGGACAACCGAGCGACTCGCACAACTGAAGAGGCACGACCCGATACGTGCATGCCCCAAGCAGTGCGGCTTCCGCCTAATAGTGCTTGGGGCGAATCGGCCCCTGCGCCTGTTCGTCCCACATCGCGTCAAGCCGCTTGGTCAGCAGCTTCAACAACAGGCAGTGGGCGATTGGCGATCTTCTCCGCCTCCGCTCGCTTGAGTCCCAACGTCTGCAACAGCGTCGCGGCCGTGCGCTCGGGGAAATGTTCGCCGCTGAAACCGAGTGCCTCGAGCGCACCCGCCGCCGGCGCGTCAGGGGCGACGAAGTTGAGTTCGGCGGAAACCGTGATAAGCACCGTGCCGCCGACCGACAGGAAGCCGATGAAAGGGTCGGCAACAACAAAGCGTTTCGCGGCGATACCTCGCTGGATGTCCCGCAGCAGCCGCTGTCCCAACCCTTGCGTCATAGCGCGTGCCGAAAACCCCTCCCGGATGAGGAAGCGTCCCCACACGGGCTCGCATCGTGCGCGCATGAGGGTATGCCGCACGGAAACGGAAATGATCTCTGCTGCGTCGGTCAGGCCGCTGGTCAGCCGGTCAAGCGAATCTGCGAACTCCTCGAAGACGGAATCCACGAGCGTGGCATAGATCGCTTCCTTCGATTCGAAGTGGTTGTAGAAGGAGCCGAAGCCCACGTCGGCAGCCTCGGTGATCTCGTTGATAGCAACGCCTTCCATGCCTCGTTCCGACATCAGCCGGAGCGCGGCGTCAAGCAGGCGGCCACGGGTCTCCCGTTTGCGGCGGGCTCCGCGCGGCTCGCGCTCTTCGGCGACGGTGACTTCTGCAGCGGGAGTGGGCGTCTCCAGGGAGGAGCGCTTCGATGTCCGGCGTTTCGGCGTGTTCGGCATGAGGTTTCCAGTCTCTCTTCGTCCCCGAGTATAGATTCAAGTGTCTATGTTGACAAAATTATCATTTATGACTTTAATATTCAATAGAACGGCTGAGCAAAGCCGGCAGAACAAAGACAGATGGAGTTATGGTGGAGACAAAAGCACATACAGGCACCGGTGCGTCCGTTCGCGGCGAGTCGCCCGAGTCGTTGCAGCGCGCGGTGCCTTCTGAAGTCGACGTACTGATCGTAGGGTTCGGGCCGGTCGGGGCCATGGTGACCAATTTGCTGGCGCGTCGCGGCGTGAAAGTCTTGGTCGTCGACAAGGCTGCCGACATGTTCATGGCGCCTCGCGCCATCGCGCTCGACAACGAAGCATTGCGGATCCTGCAGTGGGCGGGTATCGGCGAGCGCGACTTCGAGACGGTTGCCATTCCCTACGTCAGCATGCGTTCGCCCATCCTCGGGGAGTTCGGCAGGGTGAATACACTTGGCAGCCTAGACGGCCATCCGAAGCTCGTCACGTTCTATCAGCCTGACCTCGAGCGTTGTCTGCGTGACCGCTTGCGGACGTACGACTGCGCGCATGTCGCTCTGGGGACCGCGCTCAATAGCTTCCATTCGGAAGCCGATTACGTGCTTGCGTCACTGGATGTCGGGCAGGGATGCATGCATACGGTTCGGGCGCGCTACCTCGTCGGCGCCGACGGAGCCGGCTCGCTCGTTCGCCAACTGATCGGACAGGCGTTCAAGGGTACGACCTTCGCAGAAGACTGGCTCATCGTGGACGCGCGCAATGTTCCGCATCCGATCGACCATATCGAATTCATTTGTGATCACCGGCGGCCCACGCCGCACATGGTTGCACCAGGTGCACGCGAACGTTGGGAGTTCATGCTCCAACCCGGCGAAAGTCGGCAGGACATGGAGTCTGATGAGCGTATTCGGGAACTGCTGGCGCCATGGGGAAACGTCGACGACATCACCATCGAGCGCAAGGCGGTCTACCGCTTCCACGCCAGAGCCGTCGACAGGTTCAGCAAAGGGCGTGTATTCCTTGCCGGCGACGCCGCGCACATTACGCCGCCGTTTGTCGGACAAGGGCTGGTGGCAGGCCTGCGGGATGCTGCCAATTTGAGTTGGAAGCTCGCCTGGGTTATCCAAGGGCGCGCGGATGCCCACATTCTCGACACCTACGACGAGGAGCGCCGGCCGCATGCGAAATCCATGATCAACCTCGCCAGGTTCATGGGCAAGCTCGTGATGCCTCGCAATGCAGCGATCGCGCTGGCGACGCACGGCTTGATGCGGCTGACGCGGCTGGTGCCGGGGCTGCGCGCGCAATTCGAGGAGCTCCGCATCAAACCAAAGAACGCCTTCAAGCATGGACTCTTCGTCAAAGGCAGGACGCGCACGAAGCTGGTCCGAGGTGCGGTCATCCCGCAGGGTTGGTTGAAGAGCGCCGATGGTGCCACGCGCCTGAGCGACGACGTGCTCGGCGATGGATACACGCTGGTCGGGTTCGGCTGCGACGTGCGTGCTTCGCTCGATCTCGCCACAGCTGCGGCATTCGCTTGGGTGGGGGGCTCCGTCATCCAGATTGCCCATCGCGGACAGAGGCTGCATCTCGCCAAGCGGGACAGTTGGGAGGACCTCGAGGGCGTGTTTCTTCCCAATGCGGTGCCTGTCGACTGGGTCGCCGTCGTGCGCCCCGACAGAACCATCGTCCACGACGGCCCTGCCGCGGAAGCCGACCGCATCGTTCGCGAGAGCTTGGCGCTGCTCGGAACGACCAGTGCGGCGACGCCTTCCGCCGCAATTGCAATCCAATCAGCCTGATTGTCCTTTGCCATGAAACTGACCACCGCACAGCCTGCGCGCCATCCCCAGCCCACGACGAAAGCGTCGGCGCTGGCCTATCTGATCTTCGATCGGCCGGACCTCGACGAGGCCGAGAAGTTTCTCAAGGATTTCGGCCTTCGGACCGTTGATCGAGATGAAGCGCGATTGATACTGCGAGGCACGGGCGCCGCACATTTCTGCTACGTCGTGCGTAAAGCGCCCAAGGCCGGGTTCGTCGGCTTCGGATTGCAGGTCGATAGCCGCGCCGATCTTGACGCGCTCGCCCAAGTCCCCGGTGCGTCGAAGGTTGAGGTATCGGATTGGCCCGGTGGCGGCTATCGCGTGCAGTTGGTAGATCCCTCAGGCTTTCGTGTCGATGCAATAGCGTGCCAAGAGCCGGCTAGCGCGTTGCCGCACCGTGCTCCGCTGCCGTTGAATTCTGTCGACGCACCCGTGCGGATCAATGCGATGCAGCGGCCGCCCGCGATCCCGTCCGAGATCATTCGGCTGGGGCACGTCGTGCTCGAGCTTGCCGACTACCAGGAGACATGCGCTTGGTACACGCAGCATTTCGGGTTCATCCCCAGCGATGTTCAGGTATTGCCGGATGGCTCGCCGGCCGTCGCGTTCATGCGGCTTGATCTTGGCGACAAGCCGGCCGATCACCACACGCTCGCCCTTGCTCAGGGGTTCGTGCCGAAGTACAGCCACAGCGCCTACGAACTGGTCGACGCCGATGCGGTTGGCATGGGGCATCGCCTGCTCCGTGAAAAGGGGTGGACTCATGCATGGGGCTTGGGGCGCCACATTCTTGGCAGCCAGATCTTCGACTACTGGCAGGACCCTTGGGGCGACAAGCACGAGCACTACTGCGACGGTGATCTGTTCACAGCGGATGTTCCCACTGGCGTGCACGCGGTCAGCCGCGAGGCGATGTCGCAGTGGGGGCAGCCGATGCCGGCCAGTTTCACCAAGCCCAAGCTGACACCGTCGGCACTTGCCGCACTGATTCGCAACCTGCGGCGCAGCCCGGACCTGACTTTCCGCAAGCTGGTGACGCTGGCGCGTTTGTTTGCGTGATGCCTCTCGCGCAATAGCGCCGCAAGTCCCACCGCCTTCATTCTTCGAACGAGCTTTTGCCATGTCCGTCAACATCGTCCGCTTCGAGCACCGAGATCGCGCCCAATGGGGTGTCATTCGGGGCGCACATATCACGCCGGTTCCCGGCACTTACGCCACCACCGGTGACTTCATTCGCAATACGTCACTGGCCGAGCTGGCGCTGCTTGACGGCGACACGCTGGAGCTGTCCGCTGTGAAACTGCTTTCGCCGGTGACGCCCAATCAGCAGTTCGTCTGTCAGGGAGCTAACTATCGCCAGCACATGATCGAGTCCGGCATGAACCCGGACATGAAGAACTACAACATGATCTTCACGAAGGCTTCGAGCTGTATCGTGCCAGCAGACACCGACGTGGTGAAACCGCGTGTGGTGCAGTTCCTGGACTACGAGATCGAGCTCGGACTGATCATGCGCAAGGCCATTCACGGCGCAGTCAAGGTCACGAACGATAACCTGCATGAATATGTGGCCGGCGCCGTGATCGTCAACGACTACTCGGCGCGCGACATTCAGATCCCGCAGATGCAGTTCTACAAGGGCAAATCCTTCCGGACCTTTGGGCCGGTCGGCCCTTGGCTGACGCTGCTCGACGTCTTGGACTTTCCGGCGCTGAAAAGCCTCGAACTCAAGCTCACCGTCAACGGCGAAATCCGGCAGAACGACACGACGGCGAATCTCGTCTACGGCCCCGCCGAAACCTTGACAGAGTTGTCCAGCGTGCATGACTTTGAGGCCGGCGACTTGCTTGCCACCGGCACGCCAGCCGGCTGCGCGTTGTCTGTTCCGTCACCCGCCAAGCAGAAGGTTGCCGCACTCCTGCCGGAAAAGAAGAAATGGGAGATCTTTCTCGCGGTTCAATCGGCGCGCCCGCAGTATTTGCAGCCGGGCGATGTGGTGGAGACGAGCATCCGCGCGGCTGACGGCCGCGTAGATCTGGGTGTACAGCGCAACCGCATCGTCGCGGAGGGGTGAAAGCCATGCCTGGAATCGCCACCCTCCTGGACGTTGAAGCTGTGGAAGCACAAGGCTTGCCCGCTGACTTGCCGGAAAGCACCTACGAAATGATCCGCAGGGGCGCAAGCCTGAACCCGCAGGCACCGGCTTTGAGCTTCTTTTTGACCGTCGACGAGCATCGCACGCCGCAGACATGGACCTACCAGGAACTGCTCGCGTGTATTACGCAGACGGCCAACTTCTTCGACAGCATCGGTGTCAAGAAGGACAGCGTGATCGCCTTTGTGCTGCCCAACCTGCCGGAAACGCATTTCGTGATCTGGGGAGGCCAGGCTGCCGGCATTGTGGCGGCCTTCAATCCGTTGCTCGAGGGGGCGGCCCTGGCCGAGTTGCTGAACGCGGTCAATGCGGCAGTGCTGGTCACCCTAGCTCCGTTCCCAGGCACCGATCTCTGGACCAAGCTCCAGCCGCACTTGCCGGCGATCAAGACACTACGGCATCTGGTGCTGGTGAATCTCGCCGATCGCGTTCGCGGTGCTGCGCAATGTGCAGCACAGATGCAGAAGAACGAGGTACTGCGCCTCCATGGCCCTCAGGGCTTGCACGCCGCGGTCCCTGCATCGATGCAGATCCACGATTTCAACAGCGCGGTCCGCGAACAACGTCCGGACGGGCTAAACAGCAGGCGTCGCATCTTGGCGCAGGACGAATCGTCGTACTTCTGCACGGGCGGCACTACGGGCCTGCCGAAGATCGCCATGCGCAGCCATGGAAACGAGGTGGCCAATGCGTGGAGCACTGCGCAGGTTCTGGGCGACGGCATCGGTCCGGGCAAGGTGGTGTTTTGCGGTTTGCCGCTGTTTCACGTCAACGGCGTGCTGGTGACCGGGCTGCTGCCGTTTTCGAGGGGTGCCCACGTCATCCTCGGTACGCCGCAGGGATATCGCGGCGATGGTGTGATCCAGCGCTTCTGGGAGATCGTTGAACACCATCGCGTGAATTTCTTCAGCGGCGTGCCCACGCTGTATGCGTCGCTCCTGCAGGTGCCTGTCGGCATGCGCGATGTGCGCTCGCTCGAGTATGGGTTGTGCGGTGCGGCGCCCATGCCAGTGGAAGTGTTCCGCAACTTCCAGGAACAGACCGGCATCAAGATTCTGGAAGGCTACGGGCTGACGGAAGCGACCTGCGTGAGCAGTGTCAATCCACCAAAGGGGGAGCGGCGGCTCGGCTCCATCGGTCTGCGTGTTCCTGGCCAGAAGATGAAGGTGGTCGTGCTCGACGACCACGGGGCGTATCAGCGCGACTGCACCATTGGCGAAGTCGGTGTGCTTGTCGTTTGGGGTCGGAACGTCTTCGCGGGTTACCGCGTCCCGGAACAGAACCGGGGGCTATGGATCGAATGCGGCGATGGCATCCGTTGGCTCAATACGGGCGACCTCGCGCGGCAGGATGAAGAAGGCTACTTCTGGCTGACTGGCCGCAAGAAGGAACTGATCATCAGGGGTGGGCACAACATCGATCCCTTGACGATCGAGGCGCCGCTGCATCGCCACCCAGCCGTGCAGATTGCCGCCGCCGTCGGCCGGCCGGACCCCCATGCCGGTGAACTTCCCGTGGCGTACGTGCAGCTGCGAGCGGGCGAGACGGCCACCGAGGCTGAGCTGCTTGCATTCCTCAAGGCGGAGATTGCTGAGCGGGCAGCGCTGCCCCGCCAGGTGCACATCATCGATGCGATGCCGTTGACTGCCGTGGGCAAGATCTTCAAGCCCGCGCTCAAACATCGGGAGACCAGGGACGCGCTCTCAGTCGCGCTACGAGATGCTGGCGTCGCCGTCAGCGACCTTCTTGTTGCCGATGAAAGGTCCAGGGGGCTGGTCGTGGCAGTGCACCTTGAGCTGCCTGCTTCTGATGCAGCCGCTCGCGAGGTGCTCGGTCGTTTTCCGTTTCCATTCACGGTCGACTAAAGGGCGATGGTCAGGCGTTTGTACCGCGGCAACGCATCGGCGTCTGAGCCATTGCGTGGGCTTTCCCTGTTCGTGCACTTCTCGCGTGAGCGCTCAGTGCCATAGGTCGAGGCCCTCCGAATTGGCCGTGTCGGGCATAGGCCGACACGGAAGTGCAGAAAGTGGATTCGTGCGAGTACCGGACGACATCCATTGAGTGCCACATCACGGCACTTCTCTCGTTAGCAGTACCCCACATTACAAGACTCGGAGGAGACATGAAGTACAAGAGCGCGGCATTTCTTTTGTCGATTGCGGCGGCTTCGACCGTCCATGCGCAATCGGCTGGGCAATGGGTTGTCAACGCCGGCTGGCTGCATCTGGCACCGCGGGATTCCAGTGAACCCTTGACTGTGAATGCAGTAGGGCAGTCGAATACGGTTGCCGGTAGTGGGTCGACCGTGGCCAACGCCAACACCTTTGCGCTCACCACGAGATACTTTGTGACAGATCACATTGCTATCGAGACGATCCTTGGCGTTCCGCCGAAGCTGCATTTGAGTGGCACGGGCACACTTGGCCAAGTCGGGGAAATGGGTACCGCCCGCGCCTGGAGCCCGGCGATACAAGCGCAGTATCACTTTGGCGAGCCGACAGCGCGCCTGCGGCCTTACGTTGGGGCCGGTGTCGCATACGTCTGGTACAGAGACATCGAGCTGAGCCGTCCGGTCGCGACAGGACAGCTCCTGTATTCGCCCGCACTCGGCACACTACTTGAAGGGCCGACCACGGTATCGCTAAGCAAGTCGATTGCGCCAATCGTCAACGCCGGGTTGACCTACAACATTGACTCGCATTGGTCGATCGGTGCTTCCCTTTCGTACATGTGGCTGTCGACCAAAGCTACGCTCACGACTCAAGCCCCCGTTGGTACTGTCACCACGACAACCAAGGTGAAGATCAATCCGCTCACCAGCTTCCTATCGGTTGGGTACCGATTCTAGTATTCGAGTACGGTCACCACACAGATGTCTCGCTAGGCCAATGTGTCAAAGGGTGACCGATGGATGCTCAACAATGAGCATTAGAGAAACCGCGGTTGGCACAGCTTAGATGGCTAAATGTTCGATTCGTGCTGAAGCCGGCAGTCGCCACGCGGGAAGCCGCTTGCCACACTCAGGTTGGTATGCATTTCATAACGAGGAACCGCCAAAGGAAAACGGATGAACACACGTAAGGCGCTGGCCTGTTTTGGTCCGCACGCGGGCACGCGCTTCGAGCTGCAGCCATTGGCGGATGGCGCCCCTAAAGCGGGCGAGATCGAGGTCGCGGTCACGACTGCCGCGGTCAACCCGATCGACGTACGCCGCGCGGAGGGCTATGGCACACGGCTTATGACATTGATGAAGGCTGGCCGATTCCCGCTGGTGCTAGGCAACGATTTTGCCGGGACGGTGAGCGCAGTTGGCCCCGGCGTTAAGACGTTCGCTGTGGGAGACCACGTCTTTGGTGTCAAACCGGCCTCCGCTGCCGGTACTCACACCAGCCACGTGGTGACCAAGGCCACCTGCGCACTTCCAGCTCCTAGCGATCACGAGTCGCAAGCGCTGGCGGCGCTTCCCTACAGTTTCATCACCATGTGGCTGGCGCTCCAAGGGGCGGGCCTAAGCGCTGACAACGCCAGCGGCAAAGAGGTGCTGGTTCATGGCGCTTCAGGCGGGCTAGGCATGCTCTCGCTGCAACTCTTGTCCGCCTGGGGCGCCCGCGTAACTGCAATCGGCTGGCCGGTCACCGAGGCTGCCTGCCGCGCTGCCGGCGCCACCGAAGTATTCGATTGCGCGCAGAAGCCGCTCAAAACACTTACGCAACGCTTCGACGCGACGCTCAATTTTGCTACCTGGGACGACGATCTTGCCCTGGTTGGCTGTCTGCGTGAAGGCGCGCTCGGCCATGCGACAACCGTCCATCCGCTCCTCAGCAACTTCGACCGGCTGGGCTGGATTCGAGGTGCTGTGGCATCCGTCGCTACCAGACGTCGCCATGCGGCAGCCTTGCCGGCCGGCTGCAAACACTACGCCTGGACCGTCTTCCGCCCCGCTGAGGGTGCCATCGCAGAACTACGCCGGCAGGTCGCGAATAGACGACTGTATCTACCCATTGGCTGTGTGGTACCAATCGACCAGGCCGAAGTCGCGTTTTCGCACGTTCTCGAAGGTAAGCCAGGGCGCGCGTTGCTTCTGCCGGCCGTGTAGCTGCCCACCAGAATCGAACGCATTCACCTCATTCAAATCATGGAGACAAGGTTGGCACAATGAATCAAATTGATTTCCTGATCATCGGCGGCGGTCGCATTGACCTGCCCGGCTAGAGAATCTGCCAAGCTTCCCTGTTATTCCCTGTTTCGAGTCGGTCGTCGTACCCAGCAACCCCGGGCAGCCCGCGCAAAATCTGGGGTGTGGCCGGATCAGAGGGAGGGAAATTGCCAAATTCCCTGCAAGTTTCCCTGTTAGCAGGGCAGAGGTGTGAGACAAACGTAAGCGCCCGGCGAACCCGTCTTGCCAGTTAGATGGCGCTGGGGGCCCAGCGATGCGGGAGCAGTTCGGCGATGTCGGCCGCTTTGTGGGTCGGCAGTCGCGTGAGGACGTCTTTCAGGTAGGCGTACGGATCGTGCCCGTTGAGCTTGGCCGATTGGATCAGGCTCATAACGGCAGCCGCGCGTTGACCGGCGCGCAATGAGCCTGCGAACAACCAATTGGAGCGACCCAGCGCAACCGGACGGATCTGCCGCTCGACGTGGTTGTTGTCGATGGGTACCGCAGGATTGTCGAGGTAACGCACAAGTGCCGGCCACCGCTTAAGGCTGTAGTCGATGGCCCGCGCGATCGCCGAGCCTTCTGGGACGCGGCGTCGTTGTTCCTCGAGCCAGGTGTGCAGCCGCTCTAGAATCGGGGCAGCCCTTTGCTGTCGCGCTGCCAGGCGCTGGTCCGGCTGGGCATCCCGCACTTCCGCCTCGATCTCGTACAAGCTCACTATGTAGCGCAGCGCCTGGCCCGCCAATTCGCTCTTGTGCTTGTCATGCAGTTCAAAGTACTTGCGACGTGCATGGGCCATGCAACCGATTTCTGTGATGCCGCCCTCAAAGCTGGCCTTGTAGCCGGAGAAGTCATCACACACCAGCTTGCCTTGCCACTGCCCCAGGAACGCGCGAGCATGCTCGCCGCTGCGGCTGGGCGCAAACTGGTAAATCACCGCGCGCATCTTCTCGAACTCGCTTGGCGCATAGGCCCACAGGTAGGCGCGATGCGTCTTGCCGTTGCCGGGAACAAGCATCTGCACTGGCGTTTCGTCGGCGTGCAGAACACCGTGGCTTAGAACCTCTTCTTGCAGGGTGTCCACCAGCGGCTGCAGACGCACGCCACAGATGCCGACCCACGCGCCCAGCGTCGACTGCGGGATGGCCAGACCGGCACGCGCATAAATGCGCTCCTGCCGATACAGGGGAAGGTGGTCGCCGAACTTGGATACCAGCGTATGCGCCAGCAGCCCGGCGGTGGGGATGCCTTTGTCGATGACGTGGGGCGGCACCGGCGCCTGCACCAGCGTCTCACACTGATCGCACACCCATTTGCCTCGGATGTGACGCTCCACGGTGAACGTGCCCGGCGTGTAATCCAGCTTCTCGCTGATGTCTTCGCCAATCCGCTTGAGCGCACAGCCGCAGGTGCAGGTCTGTGCGTCCGGCTCGTGGTGGATGTCGGTGCGCGGTAGCTGCGCCGGCAATGCCTGGCGCTTAGGCTTGTTCTTGGTGTCAGACCGGGAGGGAGGCTGGAGCGCTTCCAGTTCAGCCTCAATGGCCTCGAGGTCCGCGTCGATGGCTTCGTCCAGCAGACTCGCCTGCTCAGGCGTCAGTTGCTCGCTGCGCTTGCCGAACTTCCAGCGCTTGTGGATAGCCAACTCATGTGTGAGCTGGTCGATCTTGGCTTGCCGGTAACGCAGCTCCCGGTCCTTTTCGCCGACCTGAGCCATCAACTGCGCAGCCAGTGTGCGCAGTTCGTCCGGACTCAGGGCATCGAGGTTGGTGGGCAGGTTCATGCGGCGAGTCTGCCAGAACCCCAAGTGCGGCGGAAGCGAAGCCAGTTTACGGCTTTGGGGGTATTACACGACCGTGATCGCGTGATCGTGGGTGAGCGTCTGCCAAGGCAGCCCCATCACCAGTGCACGCAACTGCTCGGGATTGAGCGCGGTGGCGATCGTCAGGTCGCCGTTCGTCCAGATGAAGCGCCCCTTGTTGAGGCGCCGCGCAGCCAGCCAGATGCCGAACCCGTCGTAGACCAGCACCTTCATCCTCGTCGCGCTTTTATTGGCAAACAGGTACGCGTGGTGGGGGCGTGCCGCGCCGAACACTTTGACGACCCGCGCGAGAATCGTGTCGGTACCGGCGCGCATGTCCAGCGGCTCCACGGCCAACCAGATCGCCTCCACTCGAATCAACGCAACCACCCCTGCAGCCACTGGGCACACTCCGCTGCGGCCGATCCCGGCCAGCGAAGACTGATCGTCGTCGCGCCCCGTCGGACTTCGATCTGGATATCCGGCACGGCAGAGGGCGGCTCGGCGATCCGCAGCGGGATGAACTCAGCTTGCGGCACCGTCGTCAACTCACCGTCTGCTGGTGCGGCCCGCTGTTCTTCCTGCTCAGCAACCCAGCGCCGCAGCAGATTCGCATTGAGCCGATGGTGCAGGGCTATCGCCGCAATCGAAACACCCGGCTGCATGCAGTCCTGCACCGCCTTGGCCTTGAACTCGGCGCTATGCCGACGTCGGCGCTGTACCGGCGCGCTCTCTTCGATAGTGTCCACGTGTCCACCTAAAACTTAGATGGACACGATGCTCCTTACTCTCCCAGTTCCCTTCAAGACGGGTTCACCGGGTGCTTACAGACAAACCAGTCGCTGACTCACCGCTCCGCCAGCATTACTAGCGCACCGGTCAAACGGCGCCTAGTTCGAACAAAGCCCCGCCACTGGCGGGGCTTTGTCGTTTACGCGTTTTCGACTAGGTACCCAGGACTAGGGTTTTCGAGCTTTTTGGCGCCGCCATTCTCAGGGCGCTCGGACGGCGGTACCGTGCGGCAGGCTGACGGCGGCCGCGTTGGCGATGGCACTTGATCCTGGTACTCGATCTTGCCCAGGTTGACCGTCGATGCGAGCAGCTTCGCCAGTCAGCTTTGGGCGCGATACCGCATCCGAGTGGCCGCCAGGTGTGTTGGCAACCTGGCCGAGCGGCGGCCACCTTCCATTGGCTCGAATCCGAGTTCGCAGTAGAGCGAGGCAGCGCGCCTGTTTGTGTCCAATACGTCGAGCACCAGCATCTGGCCAGCTTTGGCAGGAAGCAGTAGCTGCGTCATCGCATGCGCGAAGAGGGCGCTGAAAACCCCGCGACCGCGCAGGTCGGGGTGGGTAGCACAGTGGGCCAACAGCGTTTGGCGTCGAGCGGGCGCGGGAATCTCGGTTTCGAGAATTAGCCCACGGCGGATGATGCCGGGCGTGCGGCGCGGGCCAAAATGCTGGAGAAAGTCGCGGACTGCATACAGGTCATCCAGCCTGTTCTTGCGGCCGTCCTGGATTGCGAGCGCTGCGACTGGCTGGCCGTCGAGCGTGGCGACCAAGTGGCGTTTCCACGAGAAACGCCCACTCGGGGCAGCGATGGCATGGCGCAGGAAGGCCTCACATTCGGCCGGCGGCACACCCAGAAACCAGTCAAACTCCTGGCGACCGGAGGCGAGCACCAAGGGTGCAAGCGCGGCGGCATCGCCGGCTGTAGCCCGGCGGAACGCGAGCACCGAGCCGAGTCTCGAGTCAATCGGCTGAGTTGTCGGCATCTTAACGGCGCGCCAACTGCGCGACAGACTCCACCGTATAGGCGATCTGTTCCGGCGTGTGGGTGGAGCAAATGAAGAAGCGCAGCCGTGCGGCTTTCTCCTCCACCGCGGGATAAAAGATGGGCTGCGTGTTGATGCCTTTCTCGAAGAGGGCATTGGCCCATTGCGCGGCCTTGAGCGAACTGCCGACGATCACCGGTACGACCGAGTATCCGGCGCTCAGACCCGTGTTGAGGCCCGCTTCGCGTGCGGCGGCCAGGAACTGACGTCCGCGCTCGCGCAGCGCTGCGACGCGCTGCGGCTCCTCCAGCATGCGTTGCAGCGCGGCCAGCGAGGCGGCGGCCAGCACCGGCGACAAGCCGACGCTGTACAAAAAGCCGGGCGCCAGGTGGCGCAGGATGTCGATCAGCGTCTGCTCGCCTGCGATATACCCACCGCAGCCCGCCAGCGTCTTGCTGAAGGTTCCCATCCAGATATCGACGTCACAGCCAGCCAGCCCGAAATGCTCCCGGATGCCTTTGCCAGTCGCGCCGAGCACGCCGAGCGAGTGCGCTTCATCGACCATGAGGAACGCGCAGTGGCGGCGCTTGATGTCGATGAAGCGTTCCAACTCGGGAAGATCCCCGTCCATGCTGTAGATGCCTTCCACGGCGATCAGCACACGGCGGTAGTCGCGCCGCACGCGCGTGAGCAGGGCGTCCAGGGCTGCCCAGTCGTTGTGCGGGAAGTTCAGCCGCTTGGCGCCGCTGAGCTGCGCGCCTTGCACGATGCTGTTGTGCGCCAGCGCATCGTGCACGATCAGGTCGCCGGGGCCAAACAGGCAGCCGATCACGGTGACGTTGGTGGCATGCCCGCTGACAAGGGCGACGCAGTCGTCTACCTCGTAGAGGCTTGCCAGCGCGCGTTCCAGCTCACGGTGGACCGGCCGCTCGCCGGCCACCATGCGACTCGCCGAAGCCGAGGTGCCGTACTGGTCGAGCGCGGCCTTGGCGCTGGCCGACACCGCCGCATCCCCGGACAGGCCGAGGTAGTTATAGTTGGCGAAGTTGATAAAGGACTGACCGTTGATCTTCGTAGTGGCTCCGGCCACGCCTTCGTGGACACGAAAGAATGGCGACGCAACACCCAAGCGCTCGCTGACCTCGCGGATGATCGAGATCTGTCGGTAAGCGGGCAGCGTGTCGAAGCGGCACAGTGCCGCATAGTCCGCCGGATTGGCCGGCTGTGCCGCCGACGCTTCGCCGGGGTGCGCCGTTGTGGCAGTCTGTTCGGCTCCCGTTTCCATTTCCCGTGTGACCCGATCAAGCTGGCGCTTCAGGGCCTTTGCGGCGAGTTGCTGTCGCAACTGGTCTCCCAATCCCATACCGCGTGTTCCTTCGTCAGTGTGTGGTGGTCGCCCATTCCCAGGCATCGGGCTGGGCGAGCAGGGCGGCACAGAGCCGGTAGTTCATTTCATGACTGGGGCGCAGGGCCGTGACCTTGCCCAGCAGCGGCGCGCCCAACAGGGCAAGGTCGCCGACCAGGTCGAGTACCCTGTGCCGCACGAATTCCATGGGCAGGCGCATGCCACCGATCACGTCGGCGCCGACAATGGTGGCGGTGCATGACGGTCTGGCCCCGCGCAGGATCGGCTGGCCGCGCAGGTAGCCGAACAGGATGGCTGGCAGCGCCCAGCGCAGGCGCCCGTAGGAGCGCGATGGTGCGATGTCGGTAGCGAACGACGCGGGATCAATGATGCCCTGCCAGTTCATCTCGCCGAATCCCTTGAGGTCATTGGTGACCGACATCGCATAGTGGTCGGCCGGTTCCATGGTGGTGCGATGCATGTGGCCGTTTTCCACCATGATCGTCTTGAGAACGCGCAGGAAGCGCTTGGGCGCGTCCAGCGGGAGACGTCCGCATGCCTCGATCGCCTGCAGCCAAGGCAGCGCGCTGCCGTCCAGGATCGGCACCTCTTCGGCATCGATCTCGACGGTGGCGTGGTCTATCTGGCAGGCCAGCAAAGCTGCCAGCAGGTGTTCGACAGTGCGAACGCGCCAGCCATCGGCGTCCTGCAGAGCCGTGCACAGCGGCTGCGCCAGGCGCAGCGCCGCAGAAGCGGGCAGCAGTGCGAGCTGCTTAGCGCCACGCATGCGCCGAAATACGATGCCGTGCCCGACGTCTTCCGGATGCACGCGCACATTGACGCGCTTGCCGGTATGCAGCCCGTGGCCGGACAGCCGCAGCTCACGCGCTAGCGTTCCCTGATTGACGGCCCAGCCCGGCGCGGCGATCACGGCATCGTCTCGGTGACAACATCGGCGCCCGGACGGGTGGCGCCCATTTCGTGAGCCATCCGCTGCAGTTCGTCGCTGCTGATTTCCGTGCCATGGATGGCCGACAGGGTGACCAGTTGCTGCGCGACATCGTCTGCAGCGCCTGCGTCCTGGCCGTCGGTCGTGCCGGCGCGCACCGATTCGGCGATCTTCTGCGCGAGCGAGCGCACGGTCGCGCCTTCGGCCAGCATCATCACCGGCAGCTTGACCTCGAAGCACTCCTCGATCGCCATGCCGAGTTCCATGCCCATCAACGAGTCCATGCCCAGGTCGGTGACCGAACGGTCCGGGTCGATCTTGGCGGCGGACAGGTGAAGGATCCGGGCGATCCGCGCCTGCAGGGTCTCGATCACCAGTTGCACGGCTTCGGCGGTGCCAAGCGCGCGGATGTCGGCCTGCACGCTGGCGCCATCGGCGCGCTGCGTTTCCTGTCCGATGCCGCTGCGCATGTCCAGATACCGCAGCGAGCGCGCGGCCGGCATGACGCGCGAGATGGACTTCCAGTCGAGCCACAGCAGCGCTTCGCCGGCATGGCCGCGCAGCAGCACCTGTTCGAGCGCGGCCATTGCCTGTGCCGAGGTGATCGCGCGCCCGCCAATGCGCGTCTGCAACGCCTCCAGCGTTTGCGCGTTGCGGGCGAGGAAGCCCACGTCCTCAAGCGGGCCCCAGGCCATATAGGTGCCCGGCAGACCCTGTGCTCGGCGCTGGTGGATCAGCGCCTCGAGGAAGGTGTTGGCGGCCACGTAGTTGGATTGCCCGGGGTTGCCCAGGAAGGTGGTGGCCGACGAATACACCACGAAGAAGTCCAGGGCGAGTGCGCGCGTGGCCCGATGCAGGTTCCAGGCTCCCGCAACCTTGGGTGCCAGCACGTCGCGCATCTTGGCGTCGTCCAGGTTGGCGATCAGGCCATCGGCGATGGTCATCGCCGAATGCACGAGCCCCTTGAGCGGTGTGCCGCGGCGGGCCAGTCCGTCGACCAGCGTCTGCACTGCCGCGCCATCGTTGAGATCGCAGGCCACCACCGCCGTCTCCACCTGCAGCGTGTCGCGCCAACGCGCAGCTTCCTCGGCCAGTTCGGGCGCCAGCGCGCCGCGCCGGCTGGCCAGCACCAGATGGCGCGCGCCGCACTCGACCAGCCAGCGGGCCGTGGCGAAACCCAGGCCGCCGGTGCCGCCTGCAACCAGATAGGCGGCCGAGGGGTCCAGTGCCAGGCGAGGTGCATGCAGCGCGTCGGCGGCCTGCGGCGCGGGCACGCCGCCGGCGAAGGTGACCACGATCTTGCCGATCTGGCGCGCCTGCTGCATGTAGCGGAAGGCTTCCTCGATGCGGGCGGCCGGGAAGGCGCGGTACGGCAGCGGATCGAGCACGCCCTGTTCGAGCAGCGCCATCACCTGGGCGAACAGGGACGCGGTGAGTTGCGGCGACGCATCCATCAGCTGGTCGGCGTCGATGCCGAAATAGCTGATGTTGTTGCGGAAGGGGCGCAGGCCGATCCGGCTGTTCTCGTAGAAATCGCGCTTGCCCAGCTCGAGGAAGCGGCCAAACGGACGCAGCGCGTCGATGCTGCGCACCATCGCCTCGCCGGCCAGCGAGTTGAGCACGACGTCGACGCCTTCACCGCCGGTCGCGCAGCGGATCTCGTCGGCAAATGCCAGGCTGCGCGAGTCGTACACGTGGCTCGCGCCGAGCAGGCGCACGAACTCGCGCTTTTCATTGCTGCTCGCGGTGGCGAAGACCTCTACGCCGAGGTGGCGCGCCAACTGCACGGCGGCAATGCCGACGCCGCCGGCCGCACCGTGCACCAGCAAGCGCTCGCCCTTGCGGATGCGCGCCAGTTCGTTCAGCGCGTAGTAGGCAGTGAAGAACGTGGTCGGGATCGTGGCGGCTTCTTCAAAGCTCAGCCGTGCGGGCTTGTGCGCCAGCGCCGTCGCGCGGGTGCGCAGCCGGCTCGCATAGCAGGCCGGGGCAAAACCGAGCACCAGATCGCCACTGGTGAAATTCGTGACCGCGCTACCCACACGCGTGACGCGGCCGGAGAACTCCATGCCAATGGTCGGACCGGCAAAGCCGTTTTCGACGGCTTCGTCAGACAACAGGCCCATCGCGTACATGACGTCGCGGAAATTCAGGCCCGCGGCCATCGGTTCCACTTCGACTTCGTCGGGTTCCAGCGCGAACTCGGGCAGTGGGAACCACCGCAGGTGGCTCAGCGAGCCCGCCGATTCAAAGCCAAGCACTGCGGGTACGGCCGATGTGCCAGCCGCAGCTCGTGTGGCCTGTTCGCGCAGCTCGCTGACTTCGGCGCTCAACATGCGCGGCACGTAGCGTTCTTCGAGGCCGAGCACGACTTCGTCTTCCGCATCGGCGCAGAGCAGCTCACGACTGAGTGCTGGCACCGGCTGCGTTGCGCGCGGATCGATATCGATGAGCCTGCATTGCAGTTCGGCATGCTCGTTCATCAGCACGCGACCCAGCCCCCACAGGGTGGCCTGCGACGGCTGCAGCGCCGTTGCCGGCGTGCCCGGCACGGCCAGCGGCGCGCCGCCGCAGGTGACGATCGACAGCCGCACGCTGGCGCGCTTACCGCTCAAGCCGCGCACCAGCCGTGTCAGCGCGACCGAAGTCGGCTCCTGCGCCTGCATCAGCGCGGCCGCGTCAGCGTTCTGGTCAAGCCGTGGTGCGTCTGCAGCAAGGAAGACAATCTGGCACGGTGCTCCGGTGTCGTCCAGCGCGGCATGCGCCAGTGCCGCTTCGGCAGAGCCCACCACGGCAACGCGCGTGCTATGGCTCGCCGGGCTTGCACCGGCGATGGCCTCGTCGAGCGCAGTTGCCAGCGTGGTGGCGAGCCCGGCCGGTGTGCCGGGGCATACCACAAGCCAGTTCGCCGCCAGGTGCTCGGCGTTGCCGTCGATTTCGTCTGAGACCGTCTCGCCGATATCGCGCGAATCGGCTTGGCGTCCAAGCTGGCGGCGTGCCAGCAGCAACGCTGGCGCGCCCTCAATCTGGAGATCGGCCTCGATGTGGCGGGCCGGTGTCTGGAAGCCCTCGGCCAGCAGCATGGCTTCGATGGACTCCGCAGGGAGCAAGTCGCCCCGGCTTGCGGACCACCATTCGGGCGACAAACCGAACACGATGTCGGAGAAGCGGCTCGCCTGAGCTTCGCTGAGCACCAACAGCGCGCCAGGCGCCATCCACGTGCGCACGGCCGCCAGCAAGCGGTGCGGCTTGCCAGAGGTGCGCAGCAGGTTGTTGATCACCACCACATCGAATGTGCAGCTGCGTCCTGCCTCGACGGTCAGCTCGGGCTGGTCGCCCAACTGGAGTGTCGCGGTGCGGATCAGCGGATGGCGGCCCGTATCAAAGGCGCCGAGTTGCTCGGCGCTGCCGGCGATGGTGTAGTCGCAGCGGCCCTGCAGATGTGTGCCGATCGGCTCGAACAGATCGGCTTGCGGCGTGACGATTTCCAGCACCCGCATCGGGCGGCGCCGGGCCCAGCCCTCGATGTACGCATCCAGGCTGGCGCTGGCCATCGCGTTGACATGCGACCACGTCGGGGAGGCCTCGAACAGATGGTCCAGCAGGCTGTTGCGCGCCGGCGGTAGCACGGCAGCCGCTTCCAGCTCGCCGGTCAGAATGGCGGGCAGCGAGGCACCGCAATGGGCCAGCAGTGTCAGCTCGGCAACATGGCTGGGCGACAGCGACAGCAGGCTGCGCCAGAGTTCCTCGATGGCCGGCAGCGTTTCGTCGCCCCGTACCAACACGCCGTCGCGGCGCATCAGGACGCCGTCTTCCAGCAGCATGTCGACCAGTCGCGCGAGCAGCGCCGGATTCGCACAAGCCGGCAGCTCCGCCTTGCCCGGTACGTCCAGTGCTTCAACGGCGCACAACGCGTAGGCCGCAGCCAGCACGTCGATCAGCGGCATGACCTCGGCGAGGTGCCGGTTGCGGTGCGCGGCGTCGTCCGAGCTGGCCACAACCTTGGCTGCGGTGGCCAGCAGGCTAGCCGGCGACGGCGCAGCCGCAGCAATCGCTTCGGTTGCCGGCTTGGCTTCCAGCGCAAAGACATAGCGCCCGGGTTTGCCGTGGCGGCGGCCGATCAGATCGACCCGGCGGAAGCGGCATGCGGAAAGCTTCAGCACCGTATTGCCGGCCGTATCCAGGTATTGGAAGTTGGCGACCAGCGAATGCGGGCTGCGGCGCTCTATCCGTGCCACTACGCGGGCCGGCAGGCCGCCGAAGTAGTCCATGCGGCCGAACTGCACCGGTACGTAGGCGGCTTGAGCGCTGGATCTGTCGGCGGCCATCAGGGCCAGTAGCGGATGCAGGCCGCTATCGAGCGCGCCAGGATGCATCGCGTAGCGTCCCAGCTGATCTTGCTGCGACGCAGGCACCGCAAGCTCGGCAAGTGCAACGTCACCGTCGACGCGGACCGTCTGCACCCAGCGGAAGGCCTCGCCAAATTCCAGGCCGAGCGCGAATGCCGCTTCATACAGCGTACTGCCGGCCACGGGCGCTTGGGTTTCGAGCGCCGCCAAGCATTGCGGCTCAACAGCCGGCACGGTCTGCGGCGGGCCGCCGACCAGCAGGCGGCCGACCACGTTGATGGTCCAGGGATCGTCGCTCACACGCGGACGCGTCTCGATCACGAAACCCGCGGTGCGCGGGTCGAGCGTCAAGCGGAACAGGCGGCTCTGCTGCGGCTGGAATACCACCGGCGTGCGAATCTCCAGATTCTCCACCGCGCAGTTCACCGTACCGAAGTAGCTGCGCGCCGCAGCCAGCGCCATTTCGGCGTAACCCGCGCCAGGGAAGGTGACGGCACCGTCCACCACGTGGCTGGCGAGCATCGGGAGCTTGACCGGGTCGATCTGGTTTTCCCAGGCCGCCGTGCAGTCCTTCAGTCGGTAGCCAAGCAGCGGGTGCTCGCGGCTGCGGTGCACCAGGTCGTAGCCTTCAGCGGTGATGGGTACCCAGTAGGGCGTGCGCTGCCACGGATAGGTCGGCAGCACGACGTTGCGGTGCGCATCGGGGTAGGCGGTATCGCGGTCCAGCCGCGCGCCGTGTGCGAGCGCAGCGCAGAATGCTTGGCGCAACTGGCTGCCCTGGTCGAGGTTGCGCTTGAGCGTCGGAATGGCGATGCCGTTCGCACGTGCCATCTCCAGCGACTGGGACACGTAGGTGCGCAGGATCGAGTGGGGCCCGACTTCCAGGAACAGCCGCATGCCGCCCTCGATCAGGTGGCGCGTGGCCGGCTCGAATTGGACCGGCTCGCGGATATTGCGCCACCAGTAGCTGGCGTCCAGCTCGGTGCCCGACAACGGCGTGCCAGTCACCGTTGAGACAAAGGTGCGGTGCGTTGCCTGCGGTTGCAGGCCGCGCAGGCCGTCGACCACAACGTCATGGATGGCATCCATTTGCCGGCTGTGGAAGGCGTAGTCCAGATCGAGCACCTGGAAGAACTGCTCTGCCTGAGCCAGGCGCGCCTGGACCGCTTCCAGTGCGGCAACCGGGCCGGCCAGCGTGACGGCACCTGGGCTGTTGATGCCGGCGACTTCCAGCGCATCGACCAGGCCCAAATCGGCGATCAGTTCGCGCATCGCCTGCTCGCTCACGCCCGCGGCGGCCATCTTGCCCCTGCCGGCGGTCAGCGCCTGGGCACGGCTACGCACCTTGATGACGCGCACGGCCTGCTCCAAAGACAGGGCGCCTGCAGCATATGCCGCCGCCACTTCCCCCACGCTATGGCCGTAGCATGCGTCGAAGCGCAGGCCCTGCGCCAGCAGCGATTGCACGATACCCGCCTGCATGGCAAACAGCAGCGGCTGCGCGTTTTCCGTGCGCTGCAGCCACTCGGCGGTGGCGCCGGCGCGCATCTCGTCAAGCAGCGATGCGCTGCCGTCGGCACGCCAGAAGGCATCGATCTGTTCAACGGTGGTGCGGAAGACGCTGTCCTCCTGCAGCAGGCGCCGTCCCATGCCGGCCCACTGAGAGCCATTGCCGGAAAACACCAGCGCCAGCTTGCCATCGTCGGCAACGGCCTCGCCGGTCACCACAGCGGGAGCGGTTTCGCCTTGCGCCAGCGCAGCCAGTGCCGAGGTGCCTTCTGCTGCAATCTCTGCAGCGTTGGATGGGTCGACGACGGCGCGGTAGCGCAAAGGCTGCCGACGATGGGCCGTCGCGCCTGCCAGCGCCTGCCATGACGTCCCCGCGCCGAGGTGATCGCAGTAGGCGGCGGCCAGCGCCTCCAACGCCTCTTTCGAGCGTGCGCTGAGCATCAGCGGGGCGGGGCGGTCCTGCGCAATGTTGGTCGCCTTGCCGGCTTGCGCCGCTATGGGCGCCCGCGCGGCTTCGCGCAGCAGCACGTGAGCATTGGTGCCGCCGAAACCAAACGAATTCACGCCGACCATCAGAGGCCTGCCCTTAGACGGCAATGGCGTGTAGTGATCGACCACGCGCAGGTTGCCCCCGGTGAAGTCGATATTGGGATTGGGCGTACGGAAGTGGATCGACGCCGGTACCGCGCGATGCTTCAGGCACAGGATCGCCTTGATCAGGCCAGCCATGCCGGACGCCGTCTCCAGATGGCCCACATTGGTCTTGGCCGAGCCGATCAGCAACGGCGCATCGGGGCTGCGCAGCTTTCCAATCACGTCGATCAGCGCGCGCGTCTCGATGGGGTCCCCGACCGCGGTGCCGGTGCCGTGCGCCTCCAGATAGTCCACCTCGCGCGGATCGACGCCGGCGCGAGCGTAAACGCTTTCCAGCAGCGCGGCTTGCGTTGCCGACGCGGGCACGTTGATGCCGCCTTGCGAGTGGCCATCGGAGTTGACCCCCGACGACGCGATCACGGCATGGATGGTGTCGCCGTCGGCCAGCGCCTTGGACAGCGACTTGAGCAGCACCAGCGCACCGCCTTCGGCCCGCACGTAGCCGTCGCCGGAGGCATCGAAAGCGCGGCAGCGGCCGGTGGGCGACAGCATCGATGCTTTGGCGAAGCTGACAAACGGGAACGGGTGCAGCAGCAGATTGACGCCGCCTGCCAACGCCGTTTCCACGTCTCCGGCGCGGATCGCGTTGCACGCCTGGTGCAGCGCCACCAGCGACGACGAGCACGCGGTGTCGATCGACATGCTGGGCCCGCGCAGGTCGAACAGATAGGAGATGCGGTTGGAAGCGATACTCAGCGTATTGCCAGTGGCCGAGTAGGCGTCCACCACGCTGAGGTCGTCGACGCCACGGTCGCCATAGTCCTGCGCAGCCACGCCGATGAATACCGCGCAGTCCTTGCCAGCCATCTGTTGGGGAGCGTGTCCCGCGTGCTCGAAGGCTTCCCAGGCCAGTTCGAGGAGCAGGCGCTGCTGCGGATCCATCTGCTGCGCTTCGCGCGGCGAGATGCCAAAGAAATCCGCGTCGAAGCCGGCAACGTCGCCGATGACGCCGGCCGCAAAGGTATAGCTCTTGCCAGGCTCGCGCTTGGAAGGGTGTTGATAGAACTCGGTACTAAAGCGGTCGGCCGGCACTTCGGTCACGGCATCGGTTTCGGCGATCAGTAGCCTCCAGTAGTCCTCCGGGCTGCGAACACCCCCCGGAAACCGGCACGACATTCCGACAACGGCAATTGCGTCTTTCATCTTCTTACACCTGCTAGATTTCTGCTCTGCTTGCGGCTGCACATAGGGGCTACTGCCACTGGTTTTCAGTGTCAGCCGCGTTTGTTCTTGTTGCCCCGGCGTCTCGCGATGCCGGCTGTGGTGCGCTGATGCAATCGATCAGCAACTGGCCCAGCGATTCGGCCCGTACCTGCATGTGCTTTGGCTGGCATGGCGGCCCCGAGGCAGCATCGCTGTGCCAAAGCAGGTAGTCGCTATGCGTGGGTAGATGGCCGGCCTGGTGATAGACGGCCGGCACCGCCGGCACGTGGTCGCCATAGAAGCACAGGATCGCGGGGCGTTTGCGGGTCGCCAGATAGCGCGTCAGCTGTCCGATCATGGCGTCTGCATTGGTCAGGTGGCGCAGGTAGGCGGTCAGGTCATCCCAAGGCTTGCCTTCGCCAAAAGCATGGTAGGAGGCAGCTTCCCCAGGCGCCACATGTTCCAGGTGCAGCGGCCCATGGTTCTCGATGGTCAGCGCCATGACGAAGGCCGGCGAATCGCCGGCGGCTTCCAGTTCGGCCTGAATGGCATCGGCCACTGCGGCGTCGGCCACGTACGGACCGGCACGCTGCGCCTGCTCGAAATGGCGGATATCGAGAAAGCGATCGAAATGCATCAGCGGCAGAACGCGGTGCCTGCCGAAAAAGTCTCCATGGTATGGATGCATGGCCACCGTACGGTAGCCCGCACGGCTGAACCACCCGGCCAACGAAGTACATGGCCGGTGTATGTAGGCATACGGGTAGAACCTGGCATAGCCTTGCGCGCAGGAGTCCAGCCCCGACAGCACCGCAAATTCCGTGCGCATCGTGTTGGCGCCCCAGGCGGGCACTTCCAGTTCGCCGTACTGCATCGCCTGGGTACAGGCCGCGTCGAAATTTGCGAGTAGATCGGCACGCACAGCAGGGCCGAGTCGGCGCGCATCGAAGAACGACTCGCTTTGGATGACGATGACGTCGGGCCGCACTACCGGTTCTGCCGCACGCGAGAACGGCCCATGGCTCATTGCCGTGCGCAGCGCTGCCGCGGTTGCGGGGCGCAGGCCGTTCAGCAGACAGGCCACGAACACCGTGTAGAAGCCATGCTGGCGCTGGTCTGCGTCGGGCTGCATCGCCAGTGGCAGGGCGCGCGCCGCCAATGCATGCACAAGGAAGCTGGCCACCGCGCCGGCCAGCAGCAGCCCCTGCGGCGCATCCGGCAGCGGCGTGCTCAGCACCAGCACCCCCACGAAGACCGCCACACCGGAGCCAAGCACCAGCAGGTTGGCGATGCTGAGGAACGGCAGATACATGCGTGGATGCCGGAACAGCTGGCTGAACAGGCTCAGGTCTGTGAAGACCAGCGGTTCGCGTAGCGACGCATGTTTGGCATTGCTGACCACGGCCAGTAATGCCGTCAGCGATACAGCCACGAACCCCGCGAACAGCGGGCGCGCCGACACCGCCAGCGTCAGCAGGAAGACCGTCGCCACCGAAAAGACATGCGTGGCTAGCGCCGCTGCACTGCGCCGCCAAGGCGGAGCAGAACGCGGCAAGGCGATGGCGTCCGGCAGGAACGACATCGCCAGGGCAAGCAGGAAAATGGCTGCGCCTGGCATGCTGCGCTACCGCTCTGCCCGGGGCAGGTAGGACAGCCGGTCCAGGATGCGGTCGCCCAGCAGCGGCGGCAGCAGCGGCAGCAGGCGCATGCCCAGTGCCAGCAGCGCCGGAAATGCAATCTCCGCGCGCCCGGATTCCAGCTTTGCGCGGATATAGCGAGCCGCCTTCTCGGCCGACCACAGGAAGGGCTTGTCGCCGGGGAACACGTCGCTCATCGCAGTCTTGACGAACCCGGGAAAGACCAAGGACAAGCGCACCCCGTCCGCCGCCAGCAGCGGCCGCACCGATTCGCCATAAGCCTTGATCGCCGACTTGCTCGCGCAGTAGGCCGGCGAGATGGCCATGCCGCGGATGGCCGCCAGCGAGCTGATCACCGCCACATGGCCATGCTTGCGCGCGCGCAGGCGATCCAGCACGGGTCGCAGCGTGTGGAATGCGCCGTAGAAGTTGGTGTCGAAGACCTCGCGCGTGCGCGCAAGGTCTTCCCAGTCGCTGGTCGAGGACAGCGTGCTTGCCACGCCAGCGTTTGCGATCAACAGCTCAATCGGGTGCGCATCGTCGAATGCGGTGAGCCAGGCGGCCACGGCGTCGGCATCGCGGACGTCCAATTGCCCGGATACCACGGTCGCCCCGGCCTGCCGACACTGCTCTGCGCAGGTCTGCAGCCGTGCCGCATCGCGCGCCACCAGCCCGAGCGTGACACCAGGCGCTGCATAGGCGCGGGCCAGCGCTTGGCCGATACCCGCGCTGGCGCCGGTGATGACGATGCTACGTGGGCGGCGATCAGGCATGGGTTCCAGCCTCCAGTCGCGTCACCGCACCCGCCGTGGCCATCGCGATGCCGGTACGTGTATAGAAATCGCCGTTGATCTGCGTGTGGTGCACCAGGTAGTCCAGGAACGCCTGGTACAAGTCCATGTCCGGCCCTTCCGCTTCTCGCCAGAAGGTATCCAGGCCGCCTTGCCAGGTCATGCCTTCCATGTCGTAGATCGCCGTCCCCAATGCCTTCAGTGGCCGACGGTGGTGCAGGGCGGACAGCCCGACCGTGCTGTTGACCACCACCACGCCACGCGCATGGTCGAGCAAGGTCGGCAGATGGCCGGCATCGATGAACTCAAGACGGTCTGCCATGCCCAGCGTCTTTGCCGCCTTCTTTGCGTACTGGCGATACTCGATCAGCCCGGTGTCAAGCGGATGATTCTTGATGACCAGCAGCGCACCAGTGGGCGCATGCGCCGCGAACGAGGCGAGCACATGGTCAATCGCCTGCCGGATGCCATCGAACGGTGAATGGACCTGGATCTGGGAGTCCGAATTCAGCTGCAGCGGAAACAGGTAGTAGGGCAGCTTCTTTGCCAGCAGGCGCTCAGTGACTCGTTCCGCTTCGGTCCGGTACTGGCGCTCCAGGAGCAGGCGCCGGGCCAGCCCTGCGTATTCGCGGTAGCCGTTGTTGGGGCGATGGCTCTCATAGTGCGGGAAGCGGCTGGCGTACAGGGCATTTGCCATGCGGTAGCGGATGTCGTGGTAAGCGCGTTCGTAGAGGTTGTAGCCGGTGGTTTGGCCGGGAGGGTGGGGCGGCGTCTCGGCGCGGTGCGCGCGATACCACGCGGGGTCGCGCGGCAGCCGCGAGCGGCCATTTACGCCGTGCACTTCCATCGTAAACCAGTGCGGCCGGACATAACCCTCTTCAAACACATTCACACGAACATTATTTTGTTGGGCGTTCGGATATATCGGCTCGTGAATCTTTCTGCAATCCCCAAAGAGTAGGGTGTCAGTGAAATTACCTGATTTAAGTGTGTCGGAATACCAGCCAGATAGGGCCTGCAGTTCGTCCGCGTAATTGCACCCAGCCTCGGGGCCCGCGTACGCGAGATCGCCTCCGCAGAAGTTCACCCGTTGCACATGGTGTCCGCGCGCGCTCAGGGCGGATAACAGCTGGCGGAAGAAAGGGGAGGCCGTGCCTTGCAGGGCGAGAAACGATCGGCGCATCAGTTGGGGCGGGCGGCAGGCTGAGTATTAGAGAAAAAGGCGGAGCAGTCAGATCCGCACGGCATGGCAAGGCCTGCGACGGTGACCCTTCGGGCAGGGTGGGAGGATACCGTAGGCGGCGATGCCTCGTAAGGGGAAGGCCCAGAGCCGTTGTTAAACCGATGCGTTTGGCGGCGGCGCGCAATAGCGGTGCCATGAAGCGCTGGCTATAATCGGTGCCCCCATTCGCTGGTTTGCGGCTGCCGACATGCGGTCGCGTCATGCGGTCGTCATATTGGGGTGGTATGGCGCAGGTGAATCTGCGTTCCTTGATCGATCGCCCGGCGTTGAGCGCTTGCCCAGGAGCTGGGCACCAGTCCCCTGCGCGGCACCGGGCCGCACTGCTTTGGAAAATACGTTGGATACGGTACTGAGGGAAGACACGGCCGCCGAGGCGACCAGAAGCAGGAATGGGCTTTGGCAGCGTTTGAAGCGCGTCAACCGGCTCTTTCTTGGCGCCGTCGTGGTGCCAACTGTCCTCGCGACGCTCTATTTTGGCGTTGTTGCTTCGGACGTCTATGTCTCCGAAGCGCGCTTTGTGGTGCGCAGCCCCGATCGGCAATCGGCTTCAGCATTTGGATTGTTCCTCAAAGGGGCCGGCTTCTCGCGCTCTCAAGACGACGCCTATACGGTGCAGGATTTCATGCGCTCCCGAGATGCGCTGCGGGAACTAGACAAGAAAATGAGCATCGGCAAGGCTTTTGCAAGCGACAAGGTTGATCGCTTCAGCCGTTTCGCTGGTATGGACTGGGATGATAGTTTTGAAGCCCTACACCGCTATTACCAGAAGATGGTTGGAATCCAATTGGATTCGTCTTCGTCTATTGCCGTGCTCACCACGCGAGCGTTTACCGCAGAAGATGCTTTTCGTGCCAATCAGTACTTGCTTGAAATGGGGGAGGCCCTTGTTAACCGACTCAATGAGCGGGGGCGCCAGGATCTAATTAACTTTGCGGCAAGCGAAGTTTCCAAGGCCGAAACGAAGGCGAAGGCCGCGGCGCTTGCGCTATCATCCTACCGCAATCAGAAGGGCGTTATCGATCCGGAGCGGCAATCAACCATTCAACTCCAGCAAATTGCCAAGCTCCAAGATGAATTGATAGCTACCAAGACGCAGTTGGTGCAACTGAAAGGTTTCACGAAAGATAATCCGCAGATTCCGGCGCTGGAGAAGCACAGGGATGCTCTTCAAGCGGAAATTGATGCAGAGAGCAGTAAGGTAGCGGGTAGCCCCCTCTCGCTGGCGAACAAGGCCGCAGAGTATCAACGTCTGCAGTTGGAGCGCGAATTTGCGGACAAGCAGCTTGCCACTGCGCTTGCTTCGCTGGAGCAGGCAAGGAACGATGCACTTCGCAAGCAGCTTTACCTAGAGCGTATCGCCCAACCCAGCAAGCCAGATATAGCGATGGAGCCGCGGCGTGTGCGCGGAATCATTGCGACATTCATCTTGAGCCTAATCGTCTACGGCGTTCTAACCATCCTTATCGCTGGGATTCGTGAGCATAAGGATTAGGCGATGAAATTCGATGGTGCAACGTCCTTTCGGGGCTCTTTGCGCATACAGCAGCGCGTAATTTGGGCGCTACTGATGCGTGAGATCATCACGCGCTACGGCCGGCACAACATCGGCTTTATGTGGATGTTCGTCGAGCCAATGCTTTTTACGCTCGGCATCGCGGCATTGTGGTCGTTCTCTGGTTTGCATGGTGATGCGCAAATGCCAATTGTTGCCTTTGCCGTGACAGGTTATTCATCGGTTCTTCTTTGGAGAAACATGCCTGGTCGCTGTGCGAAGGCGGTGGAGCCGAACTTGGCTCTCATGTATCACCGTAACGTGAGGGTTATCGATATCTTTGTTTCGCGCATCATTCTCGAGGCAGCCGGCGCCACCATTTCATTTGTAATTCTTAGTACTGTTTTCGTCGCGGTAGGCTGGATGTCGGTTCCAGAGGACATTCTGAAGGTCTTGACCGGGTGGTTCATGCTGGCCTGGTTCGGGGCGGCCTTGGCGATGACGGTCGGTGCGATGAGTGAAATTTCGGAGGTGGTAGAGAAGGTTTGGCATCCTGTTACCTATCTGACATTTCCATTGTCCGGCGCTATGTTTATGGTTGGCTGGCTCCCTGAGGAGGCTAGGCGTCTTGTTCTTTATCTACCCATGGTTCATGGGGTTGAAATTTTGCGCGAAGGATACTTCGGTTCATCGGTGCAGGCGCATTACGACATTCCCTACATGGCCATGATCTGTCTGTTTCTCACGTTGTTGGGCCTGTCCTTGTCCAGAGAGGTCGGCCGAAGGGTAACACCAGAGTGATTATTCTAGAGGACGTAACCAAGCGTTACAGCACGCGGCGCGGTTCAAGGGTGGTATTGAATAAGCTGAATTTCACCATTAACCCTGGTGAAAAGATAGGTATTCTGGGCCGGAATGGTGCCGGGAAATCGACGCTAATTCGTCTAATCAGCGGCGCCGAACTACCTTCGTCCGGTCGTATCAGCCGGAGAATGAGTATTTCATGGCCGCTGGCTTTTGCTGGGGGTTTTCAAGGTTCATTGACGGGCCTCGATAACATTCGGTTCATCTGCCGAATTTACGGCGTGGATGCTGCTCCAGTGATTCCTCAAGTGGAAGATTTTTCCGAACTGGGCGTATATTTGGGTGAGCCTGTAAAGAAATATTCGTCAGGAATGCGGGCACGCCTTGCATTTGCACTCTCTCTGGCAATCGATTTCGATTGTTTTTTGATTGATGAGGTCGTGGCGGTTGGTGATAGCAGATTTCACGCTAAATGCAATACCGAGCTGTTCGAGAAGCGCAAAGATCGCGCCATGATTATTGTGTCCCATCAGCATGAGCAAATTGTAGCTCATTGCGATAAAGCGGCGGTTCTCCATAAAGGAGAGTTGGCTTGTTTTGATAATGTTGCTGACGCATACGAGTATTATCAGGCCGCCGCATGAAAGCGACCGTGAGCAGCCCGGATGGGGAAGAAATCAAGTCGCGGCTTTTGCCGCTTTCAGCATTCGAGAATCTTCTGGAGAGATTCGTCGAGCTTCTTCCTCGATGGAACACCCGCACTGCGATTGCACCTGCAAAAGACGTAGTGGTCTTGTCTCAAGAAAAGGGCGAGTACCGGGCAGCAAGCAATGCGCCCAGGTTCACCATGACGATGCCCTCGGTACCGGCATCTGGCTGGTACTATCTCGAAGCAGCGTTAACGCGCAATACTGGCAGCCGGGACGCCTACATTGAGTTTGTGGCTTCCGGAGCAAGCTACAAGATACCCATCCCAACCAACCTGCGCGGAAGCGCTCGGGAAGTCTTCTTCTTGCCCGAGGGTGTGACTCACCTATCTTGGACTCCCACAGCTGCGCCGGGCTTCTTTTCGCAGAGCCCTCTGCATATCCACAAGATAAGCGGGACCGAAAGCTTTCTCCGCCGTGCGCATCGGGTGATCTTTGATCTATGGCGTTTCAGGCATCGGGCACCTGCAGCCCGGGCTGGTTTAACTTGGGCAAGCGCCGTCCGCGATCTGAGCGACGCCTATGAGCGCACGGTGAAGCTGCGCGCGCAGCGCCTTGCCGGTAACGACTATCCGACGTTCATCGAGGTTCACGACACGCTTCGGAAGTCGGACCTTAGAGCGTTGCGGCAACAGCTATCCCAATTGCCGTCGCGACCGGTTTTCTCTTTGGTGATGCCTTTGTACGCAGCAGACCCGAACCTGCTGTGCGCCTCGCTGCAGGCTCTGAGAGATCAAATCTACGCTGATTGGGAACTCCTGGTGGTGAGTGCACGGCCAGCGTCCGGCACCAAGCTGGAGCCGGTACGAGCACTGGCTCTCAAAGACCAGCGCATCAAGATTATCGAAACGGAGCTTGCTAACGGTTCCGATGTCGATATTGCACGTCTGCTGAATGCTGGATTGTCCGCCGCGAGTGGTCAGTTTGTTGGGCGGCTCAATCCGTATGATCGTCTCTCATTGCATGCTTTATATCATTGCGCCAAGGAGGTTTGCGATCGTCCGAACGTGGAGTTCATTTATTCGGATGATGATGAAATAGATTCGGAGGATCGGAGGTTGAACCCTCGCTTCAAGCCGGACTGGAATCCAGATCTACTTACGTCGCACAACTATATCGGAAATCTAGGTATCTTTCGGCGTGATCGGATGGAACGAATTGGGGGATACAGAGAAGGCTTCGAGGGTGCCGAGGATTACGATTTGTTGTTGCGATACCTAAAGAATATATCGTCAAAAAGTATTATTCATATTCCAAAGGTTCTTTATCATCGACACGCCGATGGCTCAAATGAGCGGGACGGTGTTAAGCGCGGGGGTATGCGGGCGTTGCAAAACTATTTCCACGCATCCGGTGTGGTTGTTGAGGAGGGGTGCGAGGTATGCCTGTATAGAGTCAAGTATCCCGTTCCGGCGGAACCCCCGCTGGTAAGTGTAATTATACCCACGCGCGATAAAATTGAATTGCTTCGGCCGTGTGTCGAAAGCATTGTTGGGAAGACAACTTATAAGAATTGGGAGTTGTTGGTTGTTGATAATGGCTCAACGGATCAAGAGGCGCTTGAATATCTGTCGCTCATACAGCAAGACAGTCGTATTAAAGTAATTTGCTACGCGAAGCCCTTCAATTATTCGGCCATCAATAACTTTGCTGTGAGGGCTTCGAAGGGGGAGATTCTTGCACTTGTTAACAATGATGTTGAAGTGATTGCTCCTGATTGGCTGGATGAGATGGTTGGTCACGTGCTGCGCACGGAGGTTGGGGCAGTTGGTGCAAAGTTGCTATATTCGAACGGCACTGTACAGCATGCGGGTGTGATTGTCGGCCTCGGAGGTGTGGCTGGGCACGGCCATCGATTCATCGGAGACGATGATGCGGGCTATTGCTATCGCGCGGTTCTCACGCAGAACGTAACAGCAGTCACGGGCGCATGTCTCGTCGTAAAACGCGACGACTACCTGGGCGTCGGCGGGTTGGATGAAGAGAATCTAGCGGTTGCATTCAATGACGTCGACTTTTGCTTGGAGCTGGTCCGAAAGGGCAGGAGGAACGTCTACACGCCCTATGCAAAACTATTCCATCATGAGTCGGTCAGTCGTGGACGTGACGATACCCCAGCCAAGCAAGAGGTGTTCGCGCGGGAATTCGAATACATGAAGCAGAAGTGGGGTGATCGCTTGAAGAGTGACGAAGCATACAACGCAAATCTGTCGTACGAGAATGAGGGGTTCCATCTCATCTGATTCGGGTGGCAACTAACTCGATGTTGTGCCGAGGATAGTGTGGTAGAGCCAGGCTGCAATTACAGCTATTCGCTGCGATTTTAATAAAGCGGAATGTAAATATGGGTGAATTGATTGGTGGGTCCGGGGAACAGATGACGGCTGAGGCTGAACGCTTCTTGCCGGGCGAGATGGAAGGCGTTATCGAGTTGGAGCACTACCATAGATATATCTTTGCTGGTCAGCTCGCCTCAAAGAAGACCGTGCTGGATATAGCCAGTGGGGAAGGGTATGGCAGTGCCTACTTGGCGGGAATCGCTGCTAAGGTCATTGGCGTGGATATTTCTCAAGCGGCCGTCCGGCACGCCAGCATGAAATATCCACGAGAGAATCTAGAGTACCGCTTGGGTTCGTGCGCCAATATGCCGGTTGACGACGGGTCTGTCGATCTCGTTGTGAGCTTTGAGACGATCGAACATCATGACGAGCATGAAGCCATGATGTCGGAGATCAGACGAGTGCTTCGGCCAGGTGGGGTTCTGGTTATCTCAAGCCCGGATAAGTTTGAGTATTCTGAGAAACCTGGGTATGCTAATCCGTTCCATGTGAAGGAACTATATCGGGAAGAGTTTCAGGAGTTGTTGGTTTCAAATTTTGCGAACGTCAGGTTATACGGACAGAGAGTGCTTCTCGGCTCCGCACTTTTTGCTCAGGATAGTGCGGAAGCTCTTGCGTTTCAAGAAATGGGAGATGACACCAAAAGTTCCGATAATCTGCCTTCAGCGCTGTACTGGGTCGCGGTTGCCTCCAATGCGGATCTGCCGAGTACGCGAGGTGGCATATTTGAGCAGCCTATGTCAGATATTTGGCGAGATATCGATGCTCAGAGAAATCCATTGATTTCAACGATTGTTAATATCGTCGCCAAGCCCGATTCAAGGGTGCTTGAAGATAAGGTTAGAGGTAAGTGGTATTTTGAAAACAATCAAGATTTAATTGGCGCAGGGGTAGATCCGCTCATTCACTGGAAGACTTGCGGAGTGGATGAGGGGCGTCTGCCAGCTTCAGACTTGACGGCGTTGATAAGCGAGTTGCTAGCGGAGCGCGAAGCTTCGCTCCACTTGAGTCTAGAGTTCATGGACGCCCAGTTAAGTCGAGAGAGAGAGGATGGCCGAGTGCGTCAAGGCGCGTTTGAGGCAGAAGTCTCCGAATTGCGGTTGAATGTTCGAGATGCAGTGGAGAAGGGGTTGCACGCTCTTGCAGAAAGGGAGCGTGATTTTTCGAAGCAGCTCGCTGCATTGCACGAAAACCTCGACGGCGAGCGAGTGAATCGATTTGAAGTGCTCAGGCAGCACAAGCAGCGCGAAGAGGAGTTGCTCGCCGAGATTAAGGCAGTTCAGGCCGAATTCCGCCAAGCTGAGCGTCAATTTCACGACAGCCGTTCGAAAGTGGAAGCCGAGCTGGAGCGCGTAAACCTGCAGGCGCAACGGGATGTTCAGGAGCATCTCCGGGTACTGGCAGATAGGGAGCGCTCAATTGGCGAGCAGTTGGTTCAACGGCAGAAAGAGTTCGGACAATTGTTGGAGAAGCAGATCGAATCCGCTCGCTGTCAGTTGGACGCCCTTGGCGCACAGCACTCTGGTCGCGAGGATTCGTTGCGGCAGGAGATTGGTGCTGCGCAAGTCAGGCTGCTTCAGGCCGAGCAAGCATTCGAGAAGCATCGGGAAATTCTTGAGGCAGAAGTTGCACGGGTCAAGCTTCAAACGCGTGGCGAAATGGAAGCAATGGCGCGGCTTCATGAAGAGAATCTAAAAAATCTCGATACGCAGCGAGAAGCGGAGGCCCAGATGATTTTGACACTGGAAAGCGAATTGAATAGAGTGCAGCGTGACTGGACTTGGCGTCTGACTGCGCCATTACGTACATGCGCGAAGTTCTTTCGTTCTCGATGAAATGGGGCCGACACGATCCTTGGGTTTGTGTCGTGAGGTCCAAAATTATAAGATTGTGATGGGGTCTAGATAAATGAATTTCTCCAATAGTATCGCCAAGGCTAGCTCATTCCGTGTAATCAATTCGGTTGAGGAGTTGCTGGATTTGCATGATGAGGAATTCATTCATGCGGCATTTCTTTGTGTTTTGGGGAGAAATCCGGATCCCGAAGGTCTTACATACTATTTGAAGCGTATAAGAAGTGGCGTTGGTAAGCAAGAGATTCTGGGGCAGATTGCACTGTCGAGTGAGGGTCTGCAAAATCGACCCACTCTGCCCGGCTTGCCGAAGGTGATGCGTACGGAACGATGGAAGAAATTTCCCTTTGTTGGGCGTTTTTTTCACCAGCGCGGGGCCGCTGACATGTCCTTGCGATCGATTGAGAATCGAATTTGTGTTGAAGGCGAAAAGCATTCTCGTCGATTGCTGCAATTGGAGAACGCTGTCACGGGTCTCCGGGAGCTGATGATTGAGTGCGCTAATCAAGCGTCAATCGTAGATGATGGTGCGGGGAAGATATCCATTGAACCGCAGGTTGACTTGCAGAATGGCATCTTCTCAAGGGGGCATTTTGACGGGAAGTGGTATCTCGAGCGGAATCCCGACGTGCTGCAGGGGAACGTAGATCCGTTTGCGCATTATGTGACGTATGGAAAGCACGAAGGGCGCGCGGCTAGGTATTTCAATGCGCGCTGGTACACCGAGAACAATCCCGATGTTGAAGGCAGCAAGATCGATGGCTATGTGCACTATCTGAAGCACGGGCAATCCGAGGGGCGTTCAGCTAGGGATGGTGTTCAGAACTCATTCCGCAGCACCGAGACATCGACGCAGCGTCAATGC
>CAJXMR010000005.1 GCA_913056305.1 uncultured Ralstonia sp. | reverse complement strand
GTGACCGAGCGCACGAAGATGGCGATGCCGGAAACGCGCATCGGCTTTCTGCCCGACGTGGGCGCGACGCGCTTCCTGAGCGTGATGTCGCCGGAGCTGGAGCTGTATGTCGGGCTGACCGGCGTGACGCTGTCCGGCGCCGACGCGCTGCATTGCCACCTGGCGGACCTGTGCGTGCCGGCCGAATGGCTTGGGTCGTTCGAAGAGCGGCTGCAGCGCATGCCGCACGACGGCGATCTGACGCAAGCGCTGCGGCGGGTGTTCGAGCCGCCTTGCAACATCGTCCCGCATGCCGCACTGGCGCTGCAGGCGTCGTTTATCCTTCGCTATTTCGACGCCCGCTCCACCATCGATAGGATCGTGGCGACGCTGCGTGAGAGCCTGGAACGTGATCCGTCGCGCGAAGTCCGGCAGTGGCTGCAGGCCACGCTCGACGCCATGACCACGCATTCGCCGACGATGCTGCATGTCACGCGCGAGGCGTTGTTGCGCGGCCGGCAGATGACGCTGGCCGAGTGCTTCCAGATGGAGCTGGGCATCGTGGCGCGCGCCATCGAGGAGGGCGACTTCTGCGAGGGCGTGCGTGCACACCTGGTCGACAAGGATCATCGCCCGGGCTGGGCGCCGGCCACGCTGCGCGAAGTGCGCCCCGAGCGCGTACGGCACTTCCTCTCGTCGCCGTGGCGCAGCGATGCGCACCCGCTGGCCGATCTGGGTGTGGAGTCGTGCGCCATCTAGGTTGACCTTGGCGGATCAGACGCTGTGCAACCTCCGCCGGCATCCGGTGCCAGCGGAGAGCGCCTTGACCGGCCGGGTCTCCGGATCAAGCGCGCGATCACGGCGAAGATCACCGCCGATCTTCAGAAGAGGTCGCGCAGCCCGGGCACGGTACCCGCGTCAAACGAAGCGGCCGCCACCATCGATATGCAGGATTTCGGCATTGATGTAGCGGTTGCCCAGCAGAAAGGCGATGGCCTCGCCGAGTTCCTCGGCGCGTCCGATACGGCCGCCGGGCAAGGCCGCGGCAGCTTGCGCAAGGACCGCGGCGCGATTCTCCGGACCGAACGTATCGAACAGCGGCGTGTCGACAAAGCCTGGCGAGATGACGTTCACGCGAATCGGCTTGAGCTCGAGCGCAAGCGATCGGGCGAGCGCTTCGACGCCGCGTACCGCTGCGGCAATCACTGACGTCCCATGGCCCGACGGGCGGTCGGACAACTGCCCGCCGGTCAACACGATCGAGGCCGTCGGCGGCATCAGCGGCAGCGCGGCCCGGATCGCATAAACCGGCCCCGCGATCCGCTCGCGCATGGCGTCGAGCAGCTGGTCGGGATCGGTATCGGCCAGCTTGCCGGCGGTAAAGCTGCCGGCGGTGATCACGAGGTGGTCGACGCGGGTCATGGGGCGGAACACCGCTTCGACGGCCTCCCTGCTTGCAATGTCGGCGACCGCCGTGCGCGCGCCGCCGATTGACTGGGCAGCGGTTTCGAGCTTCGTCTGCGACCGGCCAACTAGGGTGATGTCGGCGCCGCTCGCCTTGGCAGCTGCGGCTGCCGCGAGGCCGATCCCAGAGCTGCCGCCAAACACGACGACATGGGTGCCGTGCAGGAGGGATTTCGATGCAATGTTCATGGCGTTGTCTCTTCAAAGGCGTGCAAGTCGCCGAACCTTAAGTCATTCTGTCTGGCAATGGAACGTGTGAAAATCGCATATGACCCATGCCAGGGAGGAATGACTTGGATTCGCTTCAATCGATGCGGCTGTTTGCGCGCGCGGTCGAGCTGGGCAGCTTTTCATCGGTGGCCCGCGAGGAGAACATCAGCCAACCGACCATGAGCAAGGTCATCGCCGCGCTGGAGAAAGACCTGGGCGTCCGCCTGCTTGAACGGACGACGACCAGCCTCACCCCGACCGACGAAGGCAAACGGTTTTACGAGCGCTGCAAGCGGGTGATCGAGGAATACGCCGATGCCGTGGCGGACGTGCGGGGGCAGACGCAGCGGCCGGTCGGCGCGTTGGTCGTCAATGCGCCGCTGGGGCTGGGCGAGCTGCGCCTGAACCGGCTCGTGCTCGCGTTTCTGGCGCAATACCCCGAGATCGAAGTCCAACTGCACCTGACCGATCGCGTGGTCGATCTGGTCGAGGAGGGCGTCGACGTGGCCGTCCGCATCGGGAATATGCTTCCGCCCAATGTCGTCGCGCGCAAGATCGCCTGGTCCCCTCGTGTCTTGGTGGCGACGCCGGAATACATCCAGCGGACCCCCAGGATCCGCCGGCCGGAAGACTTGCTCAAGCATGAATACCTGCGTTATGCCCGCGCCAGCATCGGCCCGGAGCTGGCGTTGAGCAACGGTGCCGAAACGGTCGTCGTGTCCACGCGAGGCCGCTACCGCGTCGACAGCTCGCTGGCGTTGCGCGAATGCTTTCTCGAAGGGATCGGCCTGGGCAGCGCCCCCGCCTGGCTGGTTCAAGACTTGATCGACGCCGGCCGGCTGGTTCGGCTGCTCCCCAAGTGGGAAATGGCACCCCATGACGTGCATCTCGTGTCGCCGTCGCGCCGGTTCCAGCCGCTGCGTACGCGCGCGTTCCTGCAGTTCATGGCCGAACGCATTCCCGAGCTGCCGGGGCTTCACGCACCGGGGGCGTAGCTCGCGCGGATCCGTTGGGCGACGTGCATCCGCACCTGTCAGTGGCACACAACCAACCGGCCGATTTTCCCTCTAAGTAACAGACCCGATTGCATTTGCACGCCAAGTCTTCATCATCGGTGGATTCGGTTTTGTTCTCTGCTTGCACCAAGCGTGAGCGATCGAACAGGTCTCGTGTCGATGAGGGTGTTGTATGAAGGCATTGATTGTTGAGGACCAGGATCGGTTGGGCCGGTTCCTCCAGCAAGGACTGACGGAATGCTCGTACACGGTCACGTTGGCCCGGACTTGCGCAGCCGCGACCGACGCACTGGTGGAAACCTCCTACGACGTCATCATCCTGGACCTGGGGCTGCCGGACGGCGACGGGCTCGACCTGCTGCGCCGCTGGCGCCAGGGCGGCTTCAAGGAGCCCGTGCTGATCCTGAGCGCACGTGACGGTGTGCAGGACCGCGTCAAGGGCCTGGACATCGGCGCAGACGATTACCTCCCCAAACCGTTCAGCCTGGAAGAACTGCTGGCGCGCGTGCGCTCTCTGGTGCGGCGCCATTCGGCCGTCAAGCAGGTGGTGCTCGAACATGCCGGCATCTGCCTCGACCTGCTCAGCCACACCGTCACCGTCAACGGGCAGGCGGTTGACCTGACCAGCCGCGAATACGCGCTGCTCGAAGTGTTCATGCAGAACCAGGGGCGCATCCTGCCGCGCACGCTGATCTCAGAGAAGATCTGGTCAGCGCACTATGACGTCGATACCAACCTGCTCGACGTCTATATGAGCCGCCTGCGTGCCAAGCTTGAAGTACCGGGCAAGCCGCTTTTCAAGACAGTGCGCGGCGTCGGCTACCAGCTTCTTTGACGCGCGGAAGGGGCCACATCGCCCCAGCAGGCGATGCGGGCAATGTCACTTCAACGTCGACAGGCGCTGAAGTGCCTCCGCGCACTCGCGTGCATTGAGCGGCAGGTATCCGAGCGGCTCATCGGCAATCTCCCGCTGGCCTTCGTACGACAGCACGAGGCGCATGTACTCCCTGGCCACGGGGTCGATCCGCCCCTGGCTGTCGGTGCGCAGATAGATCAGGAGGTGCCGATCCAACGGGTAGCGGTTGGCCATGATGTCTTCCTGCGTGCCGGCCGACGGCGCGTCGCCATTGCGCTCCGACAGCGGCACCACCCTCACATCGGGAACCCCTCGATTCATCGCAGCAAAACCGATGGCGAGCGGATCTGCGGCAACGCACGCCACCGCCTCCCGCGATTGCGGGAAGCCGGCGAACCCCTCCGCGAAAGGCCGACCGCCAAGACGGCGCTGCATGAAACGCCCGAGCGCCGTTGACGGTGCCAAGCCGCACAGATGGATCGGACGGGATGCCCACTCGCCGCCCAGACCGAGCTGCCCCCACGTGGCAATGCCGTCGGGTGCCGCCACCAATACCCGCGCAACCTGTTCCATGCTGATCCGCGCCAGCGGATTGCGCCGATGCACGAAGATGGCCAGTGGCGCAGACAGGGCAGCAGGATTCAAGGAGTCATGGGCCACCCGAAACAGGATCGGGGCCGTCCCGGTGAGACGGGCGTAGTCGATGCGCTCGGCGTCTGAAAACTCCGCGCCCATCGGCGCAAGAAGTGATGTGCCCTGGGCCAGCGCGTCCGGCGCGGTGCGGGTGCCCTTGAGGATCAGTTCGAATCTGAACTCGGGGTGGGCGCGCTGGAAAAGCGCGTTGATCCTGGCCAGGATGCCGCGCATGTCGTTGTAGCCGACGATGCGTATCGCGCCATCGGCGTTCTGGTAGGGCACGCCGGTGGGAACCGCAAGCGGCGCAGGTTCGAAATGCGGCAAGCGATCATTGACCGCGGGCGGCCATTCCGACGGCATGGCCGGGATGCCCACGGCAATCAGCACGGCACCGAGGGCTGCTGCAATCCAGCCTCTCCTGAGGGATCGCCGGATCGTGCACGCGGGTCTCATGCGTTTCTCGCCGAGGTTGGTGTGTTCGCCGCTCCGCGCTGATGCTCGGACGGTCCGCCTGCGGAGCCTGTGCAGCGTGTGCTGAATAGGTTCCGCAGGCGACATGGGCGGTGCGTCAGTCCAGCTTCTTCAATTCCTCCTTCACGACCTCCGGCAGCAGCGGGATGAACACACGCTCGTCCGCTACCACCTGCTGGCCTTCCTGGCTCAGCACCAGCTTGAGGAACTCCTTGACCTTGGGCGGCAGTGGCTTGCCCGGCGCCTTGTTCACGTAGATATAGACGTAGCGGCTGAACGGATACTTGTGCGCATAGACGCTCTCGACCGTCGGCGCGTAGCACGTGCCGCCTTGCGTTGATGCGAGCTTGACGACCTTGACGTTGGGGGTGACGTTGGCCAGCAGCGCATAGGTCAGGCCACCCGGATGCGTCGCCATGTCTTCCGCCGCCACGGTAAAGGCGTGCGTGAAGCCCTTGCCCTTGACGAACTGGATGTTGTCCTTGTACTCGCCGTCGTTCATCGCCACGGCCTTGAAGTATTGCTCGATGCCGTTGACTGGCTTCAGCCCGTACAGGTGGATCGGGCGACTCGCCCACTCACCCGTGGCGCCGACATCGCCCCAGTTGTTCACCTCTTTGTAGCCGAGCTTGCGCGTCTTGGAATAGATGGCATCGAGCTGGGGCAGGCTCAGGCAGTCGATCGGGTTGTCCTTGTCCACCAGGATCACGCTGGCGGCGGTCTTGCCCAGTGAGCCGACGCTGCCGGTGGCCACCTTGATCTCGAGCGGCTCATAGCCGTACTTGTCAATGAAGGCCTTGCGCTCGGCGGGGAACATCTCGCGGCCGACCGGCGCCAACTGGCCCTTGCCCGACACGAGGCCCGGCCCGCCCGCGCCGGAGGCGCGCAGGTCCAGCGTGAGCGACAGGCGCGGATACTGCTTGCGATAAAGCTTGGTCCACCCCAGCACGATCTCGTCCATGATGTCGGCGCCGACGATGTTCAGCTCCTCCTCGGGCTCGCTGGCGACCGGGCCCGGATTCCACTTCGGAATCGACGGATCGGCCTTCAGCGCGTGCTCCGGCTCGGCGTACTTCAGCGCGTGTCCGGGTACCGTCCACAGCGCACAGACTGCCGTGGCGATACCGGCGGTCAGCTTGAGCGTCCTTCTCATGGTTGTCTCCTTGTATAAATGTCGATGCTCACCAGCGGCGTTAGAAACGCTATCAAAATGATTCTGGCGGTCCGGCGGCGCCTTGCCGTACTGCCTGTACTGTCTGCGGCGCCGCCAAACCATCAGAACCGCTTCGCTTCATTTTGATAGCGTTTCTTACTCCCTCTACCTTATGCGTGCCAGCCGAACGCAGGCTGAACAGCGCCTGAAGATTCGTTCAGGATCGCGCGCGGCGTGCGCTCAGAGGTCGAACTTGACGTTGAACTTGATGCTGCGGTCCATGCCGATGCCATAGGTGCCGGTCGTGACGGAGTTCCAGTAGCGCTTGTTGGCAAGGTTGTCGATCGCGAGTTGGAACGTCGTCCGGCGCCCCTGGATGCGGGTGCTGTAGCTGACCCCCGCATTGAAGAGGGCATAGCCCGGGATATAGCCCTGGTCCTGCGCATTGACCGGCCGCTTCGAGATCAGCGCGACGCCGCCCCGGAGCGTGAGGCCGGGCACTGCGGCGGGGCTGTATGACACGCCGAGGTTGCCGTTCCAGTCTGGAGTGTTCTCCGGCACCCGGCCGTCGATCAGGGGCTGCCTTGGCGAGTCTTGCCGCGCTTTCAGATAGAGGACTGCGGCGTGGACCCGCCAGCTGCGATTGATCTCGTAAGTCCCCGTCGCCTCGACACCTTTGTAGGTCAGGTCGCCGCTGTAGCCGAAGATGTTGGTGACCGGATCGGTCACCGCATTGCCCCGTACGATTTCAAAGTAGGACGCGCTGACCGAGAGCCCCTTGAAGTACGAATCGCGGATGCCGATCTCCTTCTGCTTGGAGACGGCCGGCGCCAGGACGACGTTCGCGTTCGCGGCGTTCGCGGGCGCGGTGCCGCCGGCCTCGAGGCCCTCCATATAGCTGGCGAACAGCGTGGTGGTCGGCAGCACGTCGTACAGCACGCCGTAGGCGGGCGACAGCACGTGATTCTTGGACCGGACGGCACCGACGTCCTCGATGTCATGCACCGTGCGCACTCCCAGCAGCAGCTTCAGACGCTTGGTGAGCGCGACCGTGTCGTAGGTGTACAAGGCCTCGTCGGTGCTGGTCTGCGGCGGGTTCGACGTGCCGGGCTTGGTGTAGACGGGCGGGTTGAGCACGATCGGGTCGAAGATGTTCTGCCGCTGCGGCAGCGTGATGTTCTGCACATCCGTGGCCAGCGAGTAGCGCGACGTTCTCGATGCACCGATGGTGAGGTCGTGGGCCAACGGCCCCGTGGTGAAGTGCCCCAGCACCTCGGTACGGAAGAAGACGTTGCGGTACTCGTTGGTGACCGGTTGCACGTTCACCAGGCCATTGGCGCCGGTATTCAGGTCATAGCCCGAGATGCGCACGGTCGTGCGGTGGCGGTGCGAGCTCGAATAGCCGACCTGGGTGAAGACCTTCCAGTCGTCCGTCATCTGGTAATCGGCGCGGCCTTGCCAGTTGAAGGTCTCCGGGGTGTAGAGATCCCATCGGCCGGAGAGCAGGTTCCTCGGGTCCGGTACCCGCGTGATCGGTACGACGCCGTTGACGGCCGGCTTGAGCGAGATGCCTGCCTGCTCGGGTACCTCGCGACGGTAGTACTCGAAGTCGCTCTGGAAGGTGAGCCGCGAGGTGGCGCGCAGGTCCAGGCCGAGGCTGACGAACTCGCCATTGCCACCGAGGCCGCGCACGCCATTCTCGAAATGGGTGGCCGATGCGTTCAGGCGCACGCCAAGCTGCTTCTGCGGGCCGTACCGCCGGCCGATGTCGATGCTGGCGCCGTACTGGCCGAACGAATTGCCGGCCAGGCCCACCGTGGTGACATCGCGCTCGCCCGCGCGCTTGGTGACGAAGTTGATGATGCCCGCCGGGCTGGCAATGCCGAACATCAGCGCATTCGCCCCCTTGAGTGTTTCGATGCGCTCCTTGTTCTCGATCGGGTTCGTGATGACGCCGGTGACCGGCAGGCCTCCGTCCAGGCGGTAGTTCGAGAACAGGTTGAGCTTGATGCCGCGGATGGCGAACGCATCGTTGGCGCTGCCCGCCGAGTTGGTCGACACCACGCCGGCCACGTTCTTGATGGCCTCTGAATAGCCTTCCTGGGTCTGGCTCAGCGCTTGGCCGGAGGAGACTTCCTTCGTCATCGGCAGGCTTTGCTCGTTGGCGAGTTCGGGCTTGTTGTACTCCCTCATGGCGTCGTTGCGCTCGGCCGTGCGCGTGGCCGGATACGGGCCGTCAAGTCTGTCAGCGGCAGGGATGCGCTCGCGCACGGCAGCGGCGATCCGTTCGGCCTGCTTCCGGAGATCCTCGGGATCCGTGCGGGCGGAGTACGGGAAGACGACGGCCAGCACGCCGATCGTGGTGCCCGACGCGTCCGCGACTGGCATCTTCCATTCGTAGCGGGCGCCACGGGCATCGGCTGCGCCGTGGGGCTTTCCGCTTTCAATGACCGCGAGGTCACCGGCCTCAGCCGGTTTGCCGAATCGGCCCACGTTGGAAGCGACGATGGGATAGTCGCCCGCCGTCTTTGGCGTGCGCGCATGCAGCGCCAGGACCTCCACCTCCGGATGCTGCGCCAACGTGTCGTCGATCAGGAACTGCGCGTAAGTCTGGGTGGAGATGCGCTCGTCGAGCTGGGTCGGTGCGCTCAGGCTCTCCGGATCGAGGATGCGGCGGCTCAACGCGTTGCGATACTGCGCCGCCTGCCGGATCAGCGCGTCTTCGTCCGTGCCGGCCACGTAGGGGAAGGTGAGCTTCACGGTGCCGATGGGCCGCCGGAAGATGTCGAACAGCGGCAGCGCGACTTCGGCGTTCAGGTCGCCCTTGCGATTGATCTCGGTCCTGGCTTGCCCCGTGCGGAAGACGGCAACGTCCTCGGCGCTGGAGGGTGTTCCCACGAGTTCCGGCGTTTTCGACGCCACGATGGTGCTTTGCGACGCGCCCGGCGGCGTCGTGTGCAGATCGATGCCGGCCAGTTGCGGATGCAGCCGCGCAAAGCTGTCCACCAGATACTGCGCGTAAGTATAGGAACCACCTTTGCGATCGACCTGGCTGTCCTGCGCGCTGGACGCCTGCGCGTCCGCCGCCTGCGCCCGCACCAGCGGGAACGCCAACAGGATGGCCAGGGCCAGGGTTGTCTTGGCCAGCTTCATCGTTGTCTCCTCCTTCTTTTTTGCCCGGCCTGTCATTTCGGCCTGGTGCATCAGGGTGCCGCTTGATCGATGCCGCGTTTCTCCACACCCCTAACGTTGACGGCGCGGCACCGGTCTGCGTCTGCAAGCAAGCGACACCATCAATGGCTGTGCTCGCCAAGCTGTGCGCGGGCGGTTGCCGCTTGCGACGCCCGCAGCGGTACGTAGCGCGCGTGGTCGAGCACCACCTGTTGTCCTTCCCGGCTCAGGACGAATTTCAGGAACTCCTCCAGGGCCGGATTCAGTGGCTTGTCCGGTGCCTTGTTCGTGTTGAAGTAGATCAGCCGGCTCAGCGGGTAGGTCGCGAGGGCGACGTTATCGTAGGTCGGTGCCTGCGGGGCATCGCCTTCCTTCTCGACAAGCGGTACGAGCTTGACGGGGGCATCCGTATAGGCCATGCCCGAGTAACCGATGCTGTACCGGTCCGCGGCGATGTCCTTGGCCATCGGGAACACGACCTTCTCGAACTTGATGCCGTCGCGCCATTCGCCGCGCTTGCCGTCTGCGCTGAGCACGCGCTGCCGCACGAACTCCTCGAAGCCGTTCCAGGGGCGAATGCCGACCAGGTTGATCGGCTTGTCGGCCCATTCGCCGGTCAGGCCGAGGTCGCCCCATTTGGTGATGGCAGCACCCCCACGCGCATGCGTGGACGAATACATCTGGTCGAGCTGCTTGAAGGTGAGCTGCTCGATCGGGTTGTCCTTGTTGACGAAGAAGGCGACGGTGTCCAGCGCCCCGAAGTGCCGGTAGGACCCGCCCGAGATCGGCACGCTCAGCGGGGCGTAGCCGAACTTGGTCTTGAACTTGCTGATGTCGTCGGGCTTCAGCTCGCGCGAGACGAAGACGAAGTCCAGGTCGCCCTTGACCAGTTCGATTGCGCCCAGGCTGCCGGCATACGGCGGCGAGATCGACAGCTGGACATCCGGGTAGTAGGTCTTGAACTTCTCCATCCACTTCTGGGCCAGGACCACGAGCACATCGGAGGCGGCGCCTTTGAAGGTGCCGCTGATCTTGATGTCGCGCCGCGGCTGGTAGGCCGGAAGCTGCGTGTCCAGCATCGGTTGCAGGATTTCGGGCGACGGCAGCTCGCGCCCCTTCTCCTGGCCTTCCTTCGCCTGCGCCTCGGTCTGCGGTTTGTTCGATGCCGTTGCGGGGGTGACCCACGTCAGCATCGGCGTCATGGCTTTCGGCGCCTGTGCATGGGCGGGCACGAGCGCGGCGAGCGCTGCGGCTGCGGCCAATGCTGTCATTGCGGTCTTGATGGACCTCTTCATGGTCTTGGTCTCCTGATGTTGTTCTTGGAATGTGCGTGTCGGCCTGACGGCTCATTCGAGCTTGGTGAGTTCCTCTTTCACTTCATCGGCCGTCAATGGGTAGTACCCGGAATACAGGATGGGCTCCTGGCCCTGCCGACTGAGCACGTAGCGCAGGAACGCCTTGATCGGCGCCGGCAGCGGCTCGCCCGGGTTGCGTCGCAGGCGGATGTACATGTAGCGGGTGAGCGGGTAGCGGCCACTCGATGCCGTCTCATGGGTGCCGATGACGGCTGGGCTGCCAGCATCGCGGGCGACCGGCACCGGCTTGAGCCCCGGCCCGCCGTCCTCAAAGCCGCCGAAGCCCATTGCTGCCGGGTTGGCCGCGATGGCCTTGGCGGTGTCAACCACGGAGCCCTCGTGCGTGGTCGTGTTCCACGCGCCGCCGCGCAGCACCATCGTCTGCATCGACATGGCGTTGGGCGTGACCAGCGGCGGCACGTCGAGCTCGATCGGGCGGTCGGCCCATTCGCCGGTGAGACCGAGCTGGCCCCAGCGGGTGATGGTCGGCGCGCGGCCGAAGATGGCCGCCAGTTGCTGCACAGTGATGCGCTCGATCGGGTTGCGTGCGTTGACGAACACCGCCTGCGCGGTGGTGCGTTGCTGGGTGTTGAACCCGCCCCGTGCCACGCGGATCTCGATTGGCTCGCGGCCCGCGTTCAGGTTGGCGTATGCCGCTGCCTCGTCGGGCCAGAGCTCGCGGCCCATGGGTGCCAGATCGGTCTCGCCGGCCATCAGCGCGTGGAAGCCGTTCAGCGTGCCGAGATGCTCCCACCGATCACCTTTGCGGACCCCGGGTTGCAGCGCGCGGAAGTCGTGCATCCAGCGCTCCATCAGCGACTTCATGCCGTCGCTGCCCACGCTGCGGATATCCCCCTGCAGCGGGGCGCCCGCCGTGTAGCGCGGTAGTGCCGGATCAAGCGCTGCCCGGTACCCGTCGAGCTTGGGCAACTCCAGCGCCGCTTCGCCCGGCGGCAGCGGAACGAAGCCCGCCTGGTGGGAGGCCACGTCTTGCCCGCTCGGGCTCAGCGCGAAGCGGACGAACTCCAGCACAGCGGGTGGCACTGGCGAGTCCGGCCGCTTGTTGAACGCGAGGAAGACAGGCTTGCCATCGCGCAGCGCCACCCGCACGAGCACCGGCGCCTTCATCATGTCGCCGGCGAACTGATGCGCATAGGGGGCGACCTCGGCCGGCAACGGCGGACGGGACATCGGCGCCACGTCTGCCAGCTCGAACATCAACGCGCCGATGGCGGCCTCGTCCCCCACATGCCGCCAGCGTGGGCCACGGGCGATATCGGGCCGCTGCTGGTGCAGCGCTTGCATCCAGGCATCCATGAGTGGGCCCATGGCGCCGTTGCCAACGCTGGACAGCGTCGCGGGTTCGGCGCCTGGCTGTGCGGCTTCGGCCAGCGCATTGCAGCCGACGCCAACCAGCAGCGCAACCAGCAGCAGCGGACCCATCGCGCCACGGCAAGTCGGCATCATGGGTCGATCTCCTCAAGGGCCGGCGTTGCGGCAATGCTGGCCTGGAGTTCGTCGCGCAGCGCGACGGCATGCGCCACCAGCGCTTTGGCATCCTTGGCACCGCCATAGGCGTAACCGACGTTCATGGTGCCGATGGCGATGCCGCTGCGGTCGCGGATGGGCAGGTCCACGCCAAAGCGCTTGCCGTTGGAATAGACGCCGGTGATGGGCGCGCGGGCGTCGAGCACCTTGGCGTCGTCGGCATCCGCCTTCTTGCCGTGACGCCCGAAGGTCGAGCCCAGCAGCACCAGCTCGTTCTTCGGCTGCACCCGCACGCGCAGCGCCAGCACCGTCACCTCGGGATGCCGCTGCAGCGCCTCCTCCACCAGCGTCTGCGCGCGCGACTTGGTGGTCACCAGCGGGGAGTAGGGGTACGGGTCCATCAGGTTGGCGAGGTTGAGGATGCGCCGCGCCAGGGCGTCGCGGATGGTGCCGGCGATGCGTTCGAACTCGTCGTGGTTGCCGCCGACCGGGTAGCGCCAGACCAGGCCGAGCGCGCCGATCGTCTGGCCGCCGACATCGTGCAGCGGCAGTTCGACCTCGATGCGCTTGTTGCCGCGGTCCATGGCAATGCGCGTCTTGCCGGTGGAGATCACGTCCAGGTCATCGTTGTCGGCAGGCTTGCCGATGCGGCCGATGCTCGAGGCGATGACCACGTTGTCGGCCGCGTTGGGCGGCGTCACGTGCAGCATGACCGCGCGCAGGTCGGGATGCTGCGCGACGGTGCGGTCGACCAGCTCCTGCGCGTAGATCTTCACTGGTAGCGGGGCGCCTGCCTGCGCGTGCACGGCCGAGGCGGCGAGTATCGCCACGGCGGCAAAGGCGCATCTCGGCAGCCACGCCGCCAGTGCTCGGGGGCCTTTTCTGTCGATCATCATGGTCGATTCCTGCGGTGGGCGCGGGGTCGCACGCGGGATCATGCGGATTGGGCTCACTGCGTGTCCTGCAGCGGCGCTGGACGCCACTTGGCCAGCCGCATCTCGACCAGCGTCATCAGGTACTCCGCCGCCAGCGCGACGACCATGATGATGACGATGGCCGCGTACATGCCGGCCGCATCGAACGAGCCTTTCGCGATGTTGATCAGCAGGCCGATGCCGAAGCGCGCGCCCACGAACTCGCCGACGATGGCGCCGACGATGGCAAAGCCGAAGCTCACGTGCAGCGACGCAAAGATCCAGCTCATGGCCGACGGGATCACCACCGAGCGCGTCAGCTGCCAACCGCGCGCGCCAAGGATCTGCGCATTGGCCAGCAAGTTGCGGTCGGCCTCGCGCACGCCCTGGAAGGCGTTGGCAAACACCACGAAGAACACCATCACGAAGGACAGCGCCACCTTGGAGGTCAGCCCCAGCCCGAAGATCATGATGAAGATGGGCGCCAGCACCACACGCGGCACCGAGTTGATCACCTTGATGTAGACCGAGAAGATGTCGGACAGCATGCGGTTGCGCCCCAGCGCGATGCCCGCGATGATGCCGGCCACCGCGCCGGTGATGAAGCCCAGCATCGACTCCTCCATGGTCACCCACAGGTGGTACCACAGCGGGCCGTCGGACGTGCCTTCGGTCAGCCAGGTGTAGAGGCGCGAGAGGATGTCCGATGGCTTGGAGAAGAAGAACTCGTCGATCAGCTTCGTGCGGACCAGCACCTCCCAGCCGCCCAGGAAGACGATGAGAATGAAGTAGCGCCAGAAGTAGACCGTCTGCCTGCGGCGCTTGGCGCTGTGCGCGGCGGCGGCTTCGATCTCCGCCGCAGATGGAACAGAGATGCCAACCGGGGGCTTGAGGGTGACTTGATTGTTCATGCTGCAGCCTCCGCAACGCGGGTTTCCTCTTGCGAGGCGCCGCGCTGCACTTCTTCGCGCAGGTCATTCCAGATGGTGCGCGAGATATCGATGAATTTCTCGTCGTAGCGGATCTCGCTGGCGACGCGCGGGCGCGGAATGTCGATCGTGTAGACCGACTTGACCGTGGCCGGACCGGACGTCAGCACGTACACCTTGTCCGCCAGGGTGATGGCTTCCTCAAGGTCATGCGTGACGAACACCACCGATGCCTTCGACTGTGACCACAGGCGCAACAGCTCGTCGTGCATGAGCACGCGGGTCTGCACGTCCAGCGCCGAGAAAGGCTCGTCCATCAGCAGGATCTGCGGGCCGTTGATGAAGGTCTGCGCCAGCGAGACGCGCTTGCGCATGCCGCCCGAGAGCTGGTGCGGGAACTTGGTCTCGTGCCCGGCGAGGTTCACGCGCGCCAGCCATTGGCGGGCGCTGGCATACGCTTCCTCCTTCGACACGCCGCGAAACAGCGGCCCGGCGACGACGTTGTCGATCACGCTGCGCCACGGAAAGAGCGCATCGGTCTGGAAGGCGAACCCGATACGACTGTCGATGTCGTTGATCGGGCCGCCAAACAGGCGCACCTCGCCGGCCGAGGGTTTGGCCAGGCCGGTGATGAGGTTCAGCGTGGTGGACTTGCCGCAGCCGGTCGGGCCGACAACGGCAACGAACTCGCCGCGTTCGACGGTCATCGTGAAATCCCGGATGGCCGTCATCGACTTGCCGTCGGGCGTCAGGAAGCGACGGCTGACGTTGATCAACTCGATGGCTGGCGTGGAGGTGGTTGCCGTTGTTGCGCCCATGATCACTTCACCTTCGAGACGAACTCGGTCGTGTAGGTCTTCGCCAGGTCGACCTTCTTGCCCTTCACGTTCGGCGAGAACGTGCTCAGCACCGACAGCACCGTTTCCGGGCCACCCTTGGGCATCACGCCGTCGGCGGTGAACATGCCCTTGCCGCCGTCCAGGGCCTTGATGTAGCCGTCCTTGTCGCCCACGTAGAAGTCCTTGGGCATCTTCTCGGCGATCTCCGCAGCGCTATGGGTGTTGATGTAGCGCAGCGTCTTCACGAAGGCGTTGGCGAGCTTTTGCACGGTGGGCTTGTTCTTCTCGACCCAGTCGGTGGGCATGTACAGCGAGGCGGCCGGATAGGTGCCACCGAGCGCCTCCTTGGTCTTCTCGGCGGTGCGCAGGTCCACCAGCACGCGCGCCTCGCCGGTCTTGAGCAGGCGCGTGATGGTGGGCTCGGTGGTCATGCCGCCCTGGATCTTGTCCTGCTGTATCGCCATGATGAAGGTCGTGCCCGCGCCCACCGGCAGCGAGGTGAACTGGCCCATCGGCACGCCGGCCTTGACCATCAGGTACTGGGTGAGGAAGTTGGTCGACGAGCCCAGGCCCGTGACGCCCAGCGTCTTGCCCTTGAGGTCGGCCATGCCCTTGACCTGCGGGTACTTGTTGGACACGAGCTCGACCTCGCCCGGCGCGTGTGCCAGCTGCACCACCGACTCGATGTACTTGCCCTTGGCCTGCAGGTCGACACAGTGGTCGTAGAAGCCGACCACGCCCTGCACGGCGCCGGCGAGCATCTCGTTCTCGGCATCGACGCCTGCGCCTTCGTTGAGCAGCTCGACGTTCAGGCCTTCTTCCTTGAAGTAGCCCAGACCCTCGGCCAGCTTGGCGGGCAGGTAGATGATCTTTTCGTAGCCGCCGACCATCAGGGTGACCTTGTCGGCCGCCTGCGCGGCAGGGGCTGCGGCCATCATGCTGGCGATAGCGGAACACAGCAGGAGTTTGTCTCGGATTTTCATGAGTTCTGGGTCCTTACGTTGCAAGGTGTCAGGTGCTGGCCGGTTCATCCCGACCGTGGTCATACACTAGTCACCGAGCCTTGCTCGAACGTGAACTCTTCCTGAAAGCGCGTTCAGGTCGCACCGGATTGAGGTGGGGATTTCCCCAGGGGGACGGGGAAAATCGTCCCGCAAAGCTTTGCGCTACGGGACGGGCGCGGGCTCCACATGCCCGCTACCCCGGGGGCGCCGCAGGAATCTCGATCACCACACGCAGGCCGCGGCCGACGTCGCGGCTGGTCGCCCAGATCCTGCCCTTGTGCATCGACACGATGCTGCGCGAGATCGCCAGCCCCAGGCCGCTGCCGCGCTGGTCCTGCATCGGCGAGGGCAGGCGCACGAACCGCTCGAAGATGCGCTCGCACTCCTCCGGGGTCAGGCCCGGCCCCTCGTCGACCAGGCTTACGCGCCATACGCCGGCGGCCAGGGTCGAATCGAGGTGGATCACGCCGCCCCGCGGCGACACCCTGAGCGCGTTGGTCAACAGGTTCAGCAGCACCTGGCGCAACCGTGGGCCGTCGACGTTCACCTCGCCGTTGCCGCGGTGGCTCCAGGCAAAGACCTTGCCGTCATGCTCGGAAAGGGCCGACGCATCCTGGGCGAAGGCGCTCAGCAGCGCCACCGGGGACTGCGCCCGAAGCTCGACCAGCACCGCACCGGCGTCCGCGCGTGAGAGGAACAGCAACTCGTCGATGATGCGGTTCACGCGCCCGAGCTCTTCCAGGATGACGGCCACCGAATCCCGCTGCTGCGGGGTCAGCCCCTCGCTGACCAGCAGCCGCTCGGCATGCAGCGCCACCAGCGACATGGGCGTCTTCAGCTCATGCGACGCCTCTGCCGCGAAGCGCCGGATTTCGGCAAACGACATCTCCAGGCGGTCGAACATCTGGTTCAGGAAGGCCGCCAGCTGCGAGACCTCGTCCTTGACGTTGCCCACCGGAATGCGCTGGCTGAGGTTGTCGGAGCGGATCCGGTTGGCGGTGGTCTGGATCACGCGCACCGGGTGCAGGATCAGCCGGCTCAGCCCGTAGCCGACCACCACGCTGAGCACGAGCGCCGTGCCCAGCAGGCCGAAGAAGACGAGCCGGTAGCCCGTCATCAGTTCGCGCACCGGCGCGAGCGGCGTTGCCACGATGACATCGAACGGCGCGAGCTGGAATTCGCTCACCCGCACCTCGCCGATGTTGTCGATGGCAACCGAATACGCGCGCTCGCCGGCAATGTCGGGGATGGCCTGCCCATGCAGGTTGCTCGACTTGAAGAAGCGGTTCGTCATCGGGCCGTGCATGTCGATGTAGAACAGCGACGAGGCCGATTCGGTGGCCTGGCGGATGCGGTCGTCGATCTCCACCGGCGTCAGCTTGGCGTAGTCCCGGCCCAGCGTGGCCTTGAGATGCTTGAATTGCGCCTCGTTGAGTTCGTCGAGCTGCCTGAGCAGGTAGTGGTCGAGCAGGAAGTGGCCGGCGATGAACAGGCAGGCGAGCGTCGCCGTGAGCGTGGTGGCATACCAGAGGGTGATGCGGCTGCCGATCGACTTCATGCGGTGGCTCCCGTCTCTTGGCGCGGCGACGATCCTTCGCGCCCGGTTGAGGCAATGCGTGGTCTCGTGATGCTATGCGATCGCGCCGCCAGCTGGCTGAACGAATTTTAAGAATCACTACAGGAAGCGTACAGAGTCCGCTTCTAGACTCCATTCACGCTTCCCCTAACGGATGCGACGAATCCCATCTCAAGATTCCAACCCCAAGAACGGAGACAACCCATGAGCAAGTTCCTCAAGTGCGCGCTGGCAACAGTCATCACCGGCGCTGCCGCTTTCGGCGGCACCGCCGCCTGGGCCGCGGACAAGAACTGGACGCCGCCGACGCACAAGATCTACGGCCAGAAGCTGTCTGACGAGACCATGGCCAAGCATCCGGAGCTGCTGAGCATCACGCTGCACGGCACGCCCCCGGGCGCGACTGACGTTTTCACGATGTTCGCGGGCTCGTACCCCGAGCGCATCGGCAATGCTGATGATCCGGATGACATCGACGTCATCAAGAAGGGCATCACCATCGTCGACCCGCGCTGGAACCGCACCAAGGACAACCCGAAGAAGTTCGTTGTGCTCATGCCGATGCGCGACGCCACGGGCAACAACATCGGTCTGGTCGTGTACGCGTTCAAGAATCCGCCGGCCAACCCGAACACCAGCAGCCAGGAAATGTCCTTCTTGAAGAAGTCGAACGCACTGCGGGATGCGTTGGCCAAGAAGATCCCCAGCTACAACGCGCTGTTCGACGAAGCCAAGTGACAGTTCGCCCGGTGTGAACATCCAGAAGAGAGGACGTCAATGAAGACGAACATCCGGGCGCTGGTCGCCGCGCTGGTGCTGGCGGCGCCCATGCTGTCTTTTGCCGACACCGCACCGCTGCGGCTGCTTGGCCGCGCCGACCTGCCGACGTATCAGGGCGACTTCGACCACTTCGGGGCCGACGTCAAGGGTAACCGCCTGTTCCTTGCCGGCGAGGACGGCGGCACGCTGGAGGTCTTCGACCTGCGCAGCGGCGCGCATCTGAAGACCGTCGAGGGCATGGAGACGCCGCACGCGATCCACTACGAGCCGAAGACGAACCGCCTGTTCGTCAGCAACAGCGGCGCCAGCCTTAGCAAGGTGCTCGACGGCAAGAGCTACGCCGTGCTCGACACCGTCAAGCTGGCGCCAGGCGCCGACGTGATGAGCTACGACGCTTCCTCGCGCCGCCTGTGGTTCGTCACGGGCGGCAAGAATGCGCCCACCAAGATGGCGACGACCACGGTAGCGCGGGTGGACGTCGACACCGGCAAGATGCTCGGCGCCACCACGTTCGACACCGACTTCACCGAAGGTATCGTGGCCGAGCAGGCTGGCTCGCGCGTGTTCGTCAACGTGGCCGGCAAGGCGGAGGTTGCCGTGCTCGACAAGCGGACGGGCCAGCTGCTCGCCACCTGGCCGATCAAGGAAGGGCAGGACAACTCGCAGATCGACCTCGACGAGAAGCACAAGCGGCTGTTCCTGATCACGCGCAAGCCGTTCAAACTCGTGGTGGTGAACACGGAGACGGGGCAATCGGTGGCGAGCTTCGACGCGCCCGCCCGCACCAACGGCATGATGTTCGACGCGAAGAACCGGCGCATCTACGCCGCCGGCGACGACTACGTTGCCGTGTTCCGCCAGCGCGATGCCGATCACTACGAGGAGATCGCGCGCGTGCCCTCCGAGAAGGGGGCGAAGACGGCCTTCCTGGTGCCCGAGCTGCACCGGCTGTATGTGGCGGTGGGGGGCTCGGCGCAGACCAAGGCCGGCCTGCTGCAATACGAAGTGATGCCCGCCGACGCGAAGTAGCGCGGGCCTGCCACGGCGCGCTCGGCACCGATGCTGGAGCCGGAGCGCGCCGGCTTTCCAAGAACCCTTCGAGAGACGTTTATGCAGAAGCAGATTCCGGCCGGCCGCGCCATGCGCTGGCTGGCGTTGGCCGCGGCCGTGGCGATGGCCGGCCCCGCGCTCGCGCAAGGCGGGCCGCCGATGGTCACCGACGACCCTGAAACGCCCGGCGACGGCCATTGGGAGATCAATCTCGGTGCCATCGCCACGCGTACGCACGGCCGGCTCGAGCTGGCCGCGCCCGATGCCGACATCAACTACGGCTGGGGCGACCATGTGCAGCTCAAGGTCGATATCCCCTGGACGTTTGCGCGCGAGGATGGCCAGCGCTGGAAGTCCGGCGTCGGCACCGGCGACTTCGGTGTGAAATGGCGCTTCATCGACCAGGAGCAGGCGGGGTTCGCGATGTCGACCTACCCGCAGTACAGCCGCAGCGTGCTGGATTCTTCCACCCGGCGCGGCATTACCGGCGGCGGGCACGAGTTCTTCCTGCCGGTCGAGATCGCGACCGAAGTCGGGGGCTTCGGGGTATCAACCGAGTTCGGCCGCAACTTCATCTCGGGCGGTGCGGACAACCAGTGGATCGCCGGCGTCGTGGCCGGCCACGAGTGCGGCGATGGGCGCGAATGCATTGTCGAGGTCCGCAGGGCGCAGAGCCCCGGCGCGCGCGTGACGCTACTGAACCTCGGTATGCACTGGAAGCTCAACGACACCTACACATTGCTGGCCGCGGTGGGCCGTGAGTTTGGCGCGGCTTCCGATGAGCGGCGGCAGGTGTTGGCCTATCTGGGTGTGCAGATCACGCGATAGGCGGTACGCGCTGGTGCGCCGGCACCAATTTGCGGATGCCGCGTTCGAAACGCTGCCTGGAGGGTTTCGCCGCCGTGGCTTTCCCCGATATCGGGAGGGGATCGTCCGGCTGCGGCCTGCCGAGGCGGGCAGCATCCATCCCGGCCAAATGGAGCGTATCGGCAAAACTTGCCGGGGCGGCTGAAGCCCAGGTTGCCCCCATTGCCAGCCATGGGCACGCGGCGTAGCATGGGGAGGCCCATTTTCGGGAGACGCTCCATGTCTGCCCAGCTCGAAGACAAGGTCCGCCAACACATGGCGGATGTAGTGGCCCTCGCACGCGGACGTGCGCCCGATATCGCCGTGCTGTTCGAGCCATTCGTGCGGCATTACTACGAGCTGGCCGACCCCGAGGACGTGGTCTCGCGCAGCGTCGCCGATCTCTACGGCGCGGCGATGGCGCACTGGCAACTCGGCCAGAAGTTCGTGACCGGCCAGCCGCGCGTGCGGGTCTACAACCCGAGCCTTGAGCAGCACGGTTGGTATTGCGGCCACACGGTGGTCGAAATCGTCAACGATGACATGCCGTTCCTGGTCGATTCGGTGACCATGGAAATCAACCGGCAGGGTCTTGCGCTGCATTCGGCCTTCCATCCGGTCTATCGCATGCAGCGCGATGCGTCCGGCACGCGTGTGGCCGTGGCGGCCGGCGGCGGCGTGCAGCGCCCAGCGGCGCTCGCCGGCGACAAGCGCGCGACCACCGCCGAGGCCGATCCAGACGACGGGAGCGGCGGCACCATGCGCTTCGAGTCGTACATCCACATCGAGGTCGATCGCTTCTCCGAGCCGGAGCGGGTGCAGGCGCTGCACGACGGCCTGGTGCGCGTGCTGGGTGACGTGCGCGCGGCTGTGGAGGACTGGAAGCCGATGCAGGGCGCGGCCCAGGCCGCCATCGATGCGCTGGGTGTGCGCGCCGCGCAAGCATCGACGGGCGAAGCCGAACGCGCGGAGATCGCCGAGACGCAGGCCTTCCTGGCGTGGCTGCTCGAACAGCATTTCACGCTCCTCGGCTATCGCGACTATGCGCTCGTCACCCAGGACGACGGCCTCTACCTGCAGGGCATGCAGGGCACGGGGCTTGGCGTGCTGCGCGAGGCGCTGCGCGATCCCGCCGCCCCCGACATCTCGCGGCTGGCCCCGGGCGCCGCGAGGATCATCGACGAGCCCGCACCGGTGTTCCTGACCAAGGCCAACTCACGCGCCACCGTGCACCGGCCCGGCTATCTCGACTATGTCGGCATCAAGCTGTTCGACGCCGAGGGGCGTGTGTGTGGTCAGCGGCGTTTTCTCGGGCTGTACACGTCCAACGTCTACATGGTGCCGGCCGAGGACATCCCGTTGGTGCGGCGCAAGGTTGCCAGCGTGATCCGGCGGACGGGCTTCCTGCCCAAGGGGCATCTGGCCAAGACGCTGGTGACGATCCTCGAACAGTATCCGCGCGACGAGCTGTTCCAGATCGACAGCGAGGCGCTGCACGACATCGCGCTTGGCATCCTGCGGCTGCAGGAGCGGCAACGCACGCGTCTGTTCGTGCGGCGCGACCCGTTCGACCGCTTCGTATCGTGCCTGGTATTCGTGCCGCGCGAGAAATTCAACACCGACCTGCGCGTGCGCGTCCAGGGCCTGCTGCAGGCGGCCTACCACGGCACCAGCGTGGAGTTCACGCCGCTGCTGTCGGAATCGATGCTGGCGCGCATCCACATCACCGTGCGCACCCAGCCGGGCAACGTGCCCGAGGTGGACGTGGCCGAGCTGGAAGAGCGCATCGTGCTGGCGGCGCGGCGCTGGCAGGACGACCTGGCCGAGGCGCTGCTCGAGCGCGGCGGCGAGGAGCGCGGCAACCGCCTGCTGCGCCGCTATGGCGATGCCTTCCCCGCCGGCTTCCGGGAGGACTACGCGGCGCGCCTTGCAGTGCGCGACATTGAACTGATGGAGCCGCTGCTGGCCGAAGACGCTGCAGGCGCGGTGGAGGCTCCGGAGGCCTCTGCGGGCGGCGCGCTCACGATGCAGCTTTACCGGCCACTCGAGGCACCCGCCGGGGCGCTGCGTTTCAAGATCTACCGCACGGGCCAGCCGATCGCGCTCTCGCGCAGCCTGCCGATGCTCGAGCACCTCGGTGTGCGCGTCAACGAAGAGCGGCCCTATCGCATCGAGCCGGCCGACGCCGCACCGATCTCGGTGCATGACTTCGGCATGGTCACCGTCGACGGCAGCGAGGTCGACCTCGACGAGGCCCGCGTGCGCTTTGAAGATGCCTTCGCGCGCATCTGGAATGGCGACGTCGAGAACGACGATCTCAACCGGCTCGTGCTGCAGGCCGGCCTGACCTGGCGTGAGATCCGGATCCTGCGCGCCTACGCGCGCTACATCCGCCAGATCGGCTCGACCTTCAGCAACGCGTACATGGAGAGTGCGCTGACCGGCAATCCGTCGATCGCGCGGGCGCTGGTGCATCTGTTCCTGGTGCGCTTCGACCCGGCGACGGACGACGCTGAGCGCACGCGCCGCAGCGATACGCTGCGCGCGCAGATCGCCGAGGCGCTCGAAGAGGTGCCGAACCTGGACGAAGACCGCATCCTGCGCCAGTTCCTCGGCGTGCTGGAAGCCACGGTGCGCACCAACTACTTCCAGAGCCTGCCGGGCATTGGGCAAGCCGGGCAGGCTGGCCAGTCCAAGCCGTACCTGTCGTTCAAGTTCGACCCCGCGCGCGTGCCAGGCTTGCCCGAGCCCAAGCCGATGTTCGAGATCTGGGTGTATTCACCGCGGGTCGAGGGCGTGCACCTGCGCGGCGGCAAGGTCGCGCGCGGCGGGCTGCGCTGGTCGGACCGGCGCGAGGATTTCCGCACCGAGGTGCTCGGCCTGGTCAAGGCGCAGATGGTCAAGAACACTGTCATCGTGCCGGTCGGCTCCAAGGGCGGCTTCGTCGTCAAGCAGCCGCCGCCGGCGAGCGATCGCGATGCCTATCTGGCTGAAGGCGTGGCGTGCTACCAGACCTTCCTGCGCGGGCTGCTCGACCTGACCGACAACTACGTCGAGGGCCGCCTCGTGCCGCCGCGCGACGTGGTGCGCTACGACGGTGATGACCCGTACCTGGTGGTCGCCGCCGACAAGGGCACGGCCACGTTCTCGGATTACGCCAACGCCATCTCTGGCGAATACGGCTTCTGGCTGGGCGATGCCTTCGCCTCCGGCGGTTCGGTCGGCTACGACCACAAGAAGATGGCCATCACCGCGCGCGGCGCGTGGGAATCGGTCAAGCGGCATTTCAGCGAGATGGGCGTGGATACGCAGGCCACCGACTTCACCGTGGTCGGCATCGGCGACATGTCGGGCGACGTGTTCGGCAACGGCATGCTGCTCTCGCGCCATATCCGCCTGCTGGCGGCGTTCGACCATCGGCATATCTTCCTGGACCCATCGCCCGATGCCGCCACGAGCTTTGCCGAGCGCGAGCGCATGTTCAATCTGCCGCGCTCGAGCTGGGCCGACTATGACAAGGCGCTGATCAGCGCGGGCGGCGGGGTGTTCCCGCGCTCCGCCAAGGCGATTGCGCTCTCGCCCGAGGTGCGCGCGATGCTTGGCGTCACGGCGACCGAGATGGCGCCGAACGACCTGCTGCATACCCTCCTCAAGGCCCCCGTGGACTTGCTCTACAACGGCGGCATCGGTACCTACATCAAAGCCAGCACCGAGACGCACGCCCAGGTGGGCGACCGCGCCAACGACGGGCTGCGCGTGGACGGCGCCGAGTTGCGCTGCAAGGTCGTGGCCGAGGGTGGCAATCTGGGCTGCACGCAGCTCGGGCGCATCGAATACGCGCAGCACGGCGGGCGCATCAACACCGATGCGATCGACAACTCGGCCGGTGTCGACTGTTCGGACCACGAGGTCAACATCAAGATCCTGCTGGGGCTGGTGGTGGGCGACGGCGAGATGACGCTCAAGCAGCGCAACGTGCTACTGGCCGAGATGACCGACGAGGTGGGCGAGTTGGTCTTGCGCGACAATTATTTCCAGACGCAGGCGCTGTCGCTTGCGCGCACGCGCATGGCACAGTGGCTCGACCCGGAGGCGCGGCTGATGCGGTATCTGGAGCGTGCCGGCCGCCTGAACCGCACCATCGAATTCCTACCCGCCGACGAGGACATCGACGCCCGTCGCGCCGCCGGCGGCGGCCTCGCCACGCCCGAGCGCGCGGTGCTGATGGCCTACAGCAAGATGTGGCTGTACGACGCGCTGCTGGCCAGCGACTTGCCCGACCAGCCCTTCGTGGCCGACGGCCTGCCGGCGTACTTCCCGCAGCCATTGCAGGCACGCTGCGGCGCGACCATGCCGCGGCACCCGCTGCGGCGCGAGATCCTGGCGACGATGCACGCGAACGCGCTCGTCAACCGTGCCGGCGTGACCTTTGTGCACCGGCTCGCCGAGGAAACCGGCGCCGAGCCGCTGGCCGTGGTGTGGGCGAGCCTGGTGGCGCGCGCCGTGTATCGGCTCGATCCACTCTGGCAAGAGGTCGATGGGCTGGATGCGCAGGTGCCGCACGAGATGCAGGCCGCCTTGTTTGCGGCGTTCGCGCAGTTGCATGAGCGTGCCACGTTGTGGTTCCTGCGGCAGCGCGTCTCTGATGTGCCGGCCACGGTGGAGCGCTTCCGCGCGGCGGTCGATGCGCTCGCGCCCGAAGTCGATGGCTTGCAGGCGGAGGAGTCCGGGCACGCGGCTGCGCAACAGCAGCAGACGTTCGTGGACGCCGGGGTGCCCGAAGCCCTGGCACGGGCGGCGGCTGGCGTGTCGGCGCGTGTATCGCTGCTCGATATCGCGGAAGTTGCCGTTGCGAGCGGCTGCGATGCCAAGCTGGCCGCGCGCGTGTACTTCGCGCTCGACCAGCCGCTCGGCTACGGCTGGCTGCAGGGCGGCATCCTCGCCCTGCCGACGCAGACGCATTGGCAGATGCTGGCACGCGCGACCCTGCTTGAAGAGCTGGGGCAACTGCGCCGGCGGCTCACCAGCTCGGTGCTGCATGACGCAGCGGCTGGTGCCAGTGCCGGGGCGTTGGTCGAAGCCTGGCGGGCGGCCCGGCAGGAAGCGCTGGCACGCTACAACCGCGTGGTCGCCGACCAGGTGGCCGCCGGGTCGGCCGATCTGGCGATGCTCTCGGTGGGGCTGCGGGCGTTGGCGGAAGTGGATGCTTGAGGGGCCCAGGTGCCGCGAGATCCGTGGCCGTGCATGCGCGATGCTCTTTTGCAGTCATGCCCGAGCGGATACCATACGGCCCGCCAAGTCCACCGACCAACCCACGGAGTGTTTTCAGTGATTTCCGAGATTCAGCCGAGCAACGTATTCAAGGACAACCTCGCCCAGCTGCCCGCCATTGACGGCATCGAGCGCATCGATCTGGTCGACGGCAACGGCGCCGTGGTGGCCGATATCGAGAACATGCCCGGCAAGCAGGGATCGTTGGCGGTGTATCACTACCTGCAGCAGGCGTTTGGCCAGTTGGATGCCAAAGCGGCCGAGCACGGCCTCGCGGTGTTTGCCGAGCATACGGCCGATGCGCGCAACCGCCCGGGGGCGCACCCGAACGTCGACCGTCTGCTCGCGATCGCGGCCGGTGGGCAAGCGCTGCGCATCAACGTCATCGCCAAGGCCTGACCGTTTTGCCTGCGGCACGCCTTGATATCGCCGCAGCCGGCCGGTTCACCCGCCAGTGATGCCATGACCGACTCGGCCGACCTGCGCTTTCTGCTGGCGATTCGCGATAACCAGAGCCTAGCCGCCACGGCCAGGGCGCTCGGGCTCACGCCGTCGGCGGTGTCGCAGCGGCTGCAGCAGCTTGAGAAGAAGCTGGCGACGCGGCTGGTCGACCGCACCGCGCGCAGCCTGCGCTTTACCGACGAGGGCACGTTGCTGTGCGAGCGCGGGGCCGAGCTGGTCCGGCAACTCGATGCACTGGCGGAGGATCTGCAGACGCGGCGCGGCGGTCTGGTCGGCACGCTCAAGATCAACGCACCGCTGGGTTTTGGGCGGCGCTACCTGGCGCCCGTCATCGGCGATTTCCAGCAGGCCTACCCGGAGGTCGACATCGAGTTGACGCTGTCTGACGAGCCAATGACCGAGGCCGCCGACCGCTTCGACGTGGTCGTGCACATTGGCGCGCTGCAGGTGTCCAACCTGGTCGGCTACGCGATTGCGCCGAATGCGCGCTTCGTCTGCGCGTCGCCGGAGTTCGTTCAGCGCTTCGGGCTGCCGCAGGCGCCGGAGGACTTGGCCGCGCTGCCGTGCATCGTGCTGCGCGAGAACAAGGAAGACGTGACGCTGTGGCACTTCAGCAAGGGCCGCACGAGCCGCAGCGTGCGCGTGTCGTCCAAGCTCGGCTGCAACGACGGCGACGTGATCCGTCGCTGGGCGTGCGAGGGGCGCGGCGTGATCCTGCGCTCCGAGTGGGATGTGGCCGACGACCTGCGCGCCGGCCGCCTGGTGCGGCTGCTGCCCGGCTGGAAGGCGCCTGACGCAAACGTGATTGCGCTGACACACCACCGCGCGGGGCTGCCGCAGCGCACGCGCCGGTTCATGCAGGTGCTGCAGAGCCGCTTCAAGCCGCAGCCGCCGTGGCGCGCATGATGCAGGCAGACTGAATCTTTGAATCAATCCGGTTAAACCGAAAGCCGTGTCGCGCTGCCTACAATCCGCTGCATCGATGAACGTCGCTTGCAGGTGATTGCGTGACCCATTCCCGTGCTTCTTCCGGCTATCCCAAGGCCATCCTGTTCGATCTGCTGACCGCGCTGCTCGATTCGTGGTCGCTGTGGGACCGCGCCGCCGGTTCGCAACAGGCGGGCCGCACCTGGCGCGCGGAGTATCTGCGGCTGACGTATGGCTGCGGCGCGTATGTCGCCTATGAAGCGTTGGTGCGGCAGGCCGCCGGGAACGTCGGCCTGCCCGCCTCGGCGCCTGATGCGCTGGAGGCCGGTTGGCTGCAACTCGCCCCCTGGAGCGGCGCCATCGAAGTCCTGACGCGGCTGCAACCACACTGCAAGCTGGCCGTCGTCACCAACTGCTCGGAGCGCCTTGGGCGGCAAGCGGCCGCGCTGCTGCCCGTCACGTGGGATGCCGTCGTCACCGCCGAGCAGGCCGGCATGTACAAGCCCCACCCGAAGCCGTACCGGATGGCACTGGACCAGCTTGGGGTGGAGGCAGCCGATGCGGCTTTCGTCGCCGGTTCCAGCTACGACATGTTCGGCACCGCTGCGGTCGGTCTGCGCACGTATTGGCACAACCGTATCGGCCTGGCGCTGGTGGACGGCGCCCAGCGGCCCGAGATCGAACTACAGACCTTGGATGGGCTGTTGCCGTGGGCCCGCCGTTTTTACGCAGGTCACGCATAACGATGGAAACCACCATGACCCTGGACACGCTTGAATCGATCGACACCCCCGCTGCGCTGATCGACCTGCCTCGCATGCAGCACAACATCGCGCGCATGCAGCAACGCATGAACGCATTGGGCGTGACGTTTCGCCCGCACGTGAAGACCACCAAATGCCTCGACGTGGTACGCGCGCAGGTGGCGGCCGGCGCGCGGGGCATCACCGTGTCGACGCTGAAGGAGGCCGAGGCGTTCTTTGCCGCTGGCATCACCGACATCCTGTACGCGGTCGGCATCGTGCCGTCCAAGCTGCCGCGCGCGATGGCGCTGCGCCGGCAGGGCTGCGACCTGAAGCTGGTGGTGGACAACGCCACTGCGGCGCAGGCCGTCGTCGATGCCTGCCGGGCCGCCGGCGAAAGCCTTGAAGTCTGGATCGAAGTCGACACCGATGGCCACCGCTCCGGCATCACGCCGGAGGAGGGCACCTTGCTGGAGGTTGGCCGCATCCTGCAGGCGGGCGGCATCGGTGTCGGTGGGGTGTTGACCCATGCCGGTTCCAGCTATGAACTGAGCGATCAGCCTGCGGTGGCCGCGTTGGCCGAACAGGAACGCGCCGGCTGCGTGCGCGCGGCGCAACGGCTGCGTGAGGCGGGCATCCCGTGCGCGGCCGTCAGCGTCGGCTCCACGCCCACCGCGCTGGCGGCGGAGCGTCTGGAGGGCGTGACCGAGGTGCGCGCCGGCGTCTACGTCTTTTTCGACCTGGTCATGCATAACGTGGGCGTCTGCGCGCTGGATGAGATCGCCCTGAGCGTGCTGACCACCGTGATCGGTCACCAGCCGGACAAGGGCTGGGTCATCGTCGACGCCGGCTGGATGGCCATGAGCCGCGATCGGGGCACGGCCAAGCAGGCGCACGACTTCGGCTACGGCCAGCCTTGCGCGCTCGATGGCACGCCGTTCGACGGGCTCGTGCTGATCGGCGCCAACCAGGAGCACGGCATCCTGGCCGCGCGTGATGGCGTTGCGCAGGGGGATCTTGCCGCGCGCTTCCCGGTGGGGACGCGGCTGCGCATCCTGCCGAACCACGCGTGCGCTACGGGGGCGCAGTTTCCGGAATATCGCGCGCTGTCTGCGCGCGGCAGTATCGAGACCTGGAGCCGATTCCACGGGTGGTGAGCCGCGTCGAGATCACGACAGGGTCCGCCGCGGTGTGGGTCTTTTGCTGCCTTTTGTGTGGCGATCGATCGGCTACTGAAGCGTCGAATGGGTGCGCGCTGGCGGTGGCGTCTGGCACGGGAAGGACATGTCGGCAGACGATGTGCTCCGAGATTTCCTTGTGGTCAGAGCAACTTGCAGGCTTCGTCAAAATCCAGGCGTGGGCTGCGCGGGAACAATCCTGCCGGATCTCCGTAGCCCAGATTGCAGAGGAAGTTTGACTTGACGTGGCTGTCAGGGAAGTACTCCTGCTGGAAGGCGCCCGCCTGTCCGCTCGCAGGAAAGAACTCATGGTCAACCTTGGCATTGTCAAAACCCGACATCGGACCGCAATCCAGTCCGAGCGAGCGGGCCGCCAGGATGAAATAAGCCCCTTGTAGCGAGCTGTTGCGCCGTGCCGTGACTTCGGCCAGTTCCGGGGTATCGGCAAACCAGGCGCGCGCGTCGACGTGCGGAAAAAGCTTGGGCAGCTTGTCGTAGAACTTGCCGTCATACGCGATGATCGCGGTCACCGGCGCGCTCATCGTCTTGTCGATGTTGCCGGGTGCCAGTGCCGGCAAAAGCCGTTGCTTCGCTTCCTTTGTGCGCAATAACAGAATGCGTGCCGGGCTGCAGTTGGCGCTGGTCGGACACCATTTCATCAGTTCGTAGAGTTCGCGCAGCGTGTCGTCACTGACAGGCTTGGCCAGCCAGCTGTTGTGCGTGCGTGCCTCACGAAACACAAGGTCCATTCCTTCGTTGCTCAATCTCTTGTCCATATTCGCCTCCCGGATGAAACGGAGATTGCAGGTGCGAACGTCACGGAACGCGTCGGCCGCGTCGTGGGCGCAACCTGCTCAGACGTTATAGATTCGCGCGCAACGGTCGTGGGAAAAGTTTGGCGTGTCGGGCTCGATGCGCATCGCGCGTCCTCCGGCTGCCGTGCGATCGCTGCCTGGTCAAATCGACGCGTTGGCTCGGGTGGGGGTGGTGTGGCTGACTATCGATTGCGCGAGCCGGAGCTTCCTGTCGGCCGCTGAGAGGCTGACTTCATTGAACGCTGCATGAAGGTCCGAAGCTGGCCCAACCACGATCCGTAAAAATAAAGTCTGTCGGGAGGGGGATTTCTAACCCATTGATTTATAAAGGGTCGCCGTGCCCAAAAAAAAGCAACAAGTCTGTCGGGCACTCTCAATTTGACTCCGTGGCCCGTGCGAAATGTAGCAATAGTCTGTCGAGGCTAGGCGTGACAAGCCTTTGCGGGGAAGCACGATTGAGAAAGTGCCCCTCCTTCGCGTTCTGAGCGTTTGCTGCCACCACGGGTGTCCGAAGCGGGGCAGGAAGTCTCCACCGGCAGCGGCAGCGTCACGCAGGCGGCAGGCGACCGCATGCTGGCCGCGGGAAACTTGGCCATGAGCCACCAGGATGCCGTTGCCGGTGGGACCCAGGCCACCAGCGCGAGCGTGCGGCGCCTGCCGTGCCATACCCTCCCGACCGATGACGGCGGCAAAGGCCCGCGCGACGTCGCCGATCAGTGTGTCCCGCCGCGAGCGACAGTCGTGATCGCTGGGTCGAGGGGCGGCTCCCGCCGCCGCAGGTCCAGCAGACACTCCCCGAGCGCCGCGCGCCGACCGGCCTGTGCCCAGTGCATCGGGGCAATAACGCGCACCTGCGTCGCGTGACGACGCGCCGGCACACCAGGCGCGCAGCGGCCAGTGACGCGACTCCGCTATGGCGGCGATGGTTGAAGAATCCTGTATCGAGGCTGTCGGTCCATACCCCAGAAATGCGCCTCGCCGACGGCGCATGTTGGTGACCCAAAGATCCCTCGTGCTCGAGCCCGTTCGCGTCTGGTGGCTGGTCAACGACCATCCACAAGTTTGGCAAACGTAACGGGATACGTGCCACTCGGCCAAGCCGTCAATTCATGTGCCGGTGGGGCGAGGTCTCCAGAACGTTCAGCGTCGCGTTGGCCGGCGTTGGTGAGACGTCTCCCCCTTCCGGGATTCCCCTAGGCTGACATCTGTGTCGATATGTAATTAAATAAATCAAGATGATTTATTTATTGATGCCGGAAAACGGCGCGGCCCGGAGGAGACAGCATGAGAAGTCCGCACATCGGCCAGGGCAGCAACTCAGTCAACGTGCGCCGCTACAACGAGCGCCTGCTGCTCAAGGCGCTGCGGCGCGCTGGCAGCGCGTCGAAGGCTGACCTCGCGCGCCTGGCCAATCTCACCGGGACTGCGGTCGGCAGCATCATCACGTCACTTGTTGACGCGAAGCTCATCGAATTCACCGGCCGCCGCGTCGAAGGCCAGCGCGGCCAGCCTGCATCGCTGATCCGCCTCGATCCGCGCGGCGCGTTTGGCATCGGCGTGCGTCTGGACCGGATGCGGATCGAGACGGTTCTTGTCAACTTCGTGGGCGAAGTGCTCGGATGCCGCTCGCACGATACGCTGCTCCCGTCGCCCGCCACCGTGCTCGAAATCGTACGCCAGGACATCGACGCAATGCAGCAACTGCTGTCCGCGAGCGAGCGCCAGCGGCTCGCCGGCGTCGGTGTCGGGCAGCCATACAACCTGGGCAGCTGGCTGCGCGAGATCGGCCTTCCGGCCGACGCGTTCCGCGCATGGGCCGAGGTCGACTTCGCCGCCGAGCTTGGCCGTGCGATTGCGTTGCCAGTGTTCAGCGAGAACGACGGCAACGCAGCCGCGATTGCCGAGCTGTTCTACGGCTGCGGCCGCCAGCACGACAACTTCGTCTATCTGTTCCTTGGACCGGTGATCGGCGGCGGCATTGCGGTCGACGGCGATTGCCTGCGGGGGGGCACCGGCAACGCCGGCGACTTCGCGGTGATGCCCGTGCTGCCAAGCTGCCTGCCGTCCGCTCCCGCGCCAACCGGCGCGTGGGACATCCTGCTCACCCGCAGTTCGTTGAGCGCGCTGATTCGCCATTTGCGCTATTGCGGCGAGACTGTCGAGACCCGCGCGGATCTCGAAGCATGCATCACGCGTGGCGCGCGGGCCGTCGACGAATGGGTCGACGACTGCGTTGACGCGCTTGCCCCCGCGCTGCGCTCGGTGCTGTCGGTGATCGATTCGTCGGTCGTCGTGTTCGACGCCGACACCGACGCGGGCCTGATCGACACGCTGATGCGACGCCTGTTCGAGGCGCTTGCGGCCATCACGCCGGAAGCGCGCGGCATGCCGGAATTCGTTCGCGGTTCGTTTGGCCCGGACGCCGGCGCGATTGGCGCCGCGACGCTGCCGATGTTCTTCAACTTCTCGCCGCGTGCCGGCATCCTCCAAGGTGCCAGCGTGCAAACGCAGGAGGTCAGCTATGTTGCATTCTGAGGCGCTGCGCCCCTTGCTGGAGATGCGGGGGATCAGCAAGACGTTCCCCGGCGTGCGCGCGCTGGACAACGTCAGCCTGACCGTCTACCCCGGCGAAGTGCATTCGCTGATGGGCGAGAACGGCGCCGGCAAGTCGACGCTGATGAAGATCCTCTCGGGCGCATACCAGGCCGATCCGGGCGGCGAAATCATGATCGACGGCAAGCCGCTCGTCGTTGACGGCCCTCTCGCCGCACGCGACGCCGGTATTGCGGTGATCTACCAAGAGCTTTGTCTCGCGCCGAACCTCACCGTGGCGGAGAACATCTACGTTGGCCGCGAACTGCGTCGCGGCAACAGCCGTTGGGGCATGATCGACCGCCCCGCGATGGCGCGTGGCTGCATGGATGTACTCCAGCGCCTGGGCGCGAGCTTTGGGCCCGAAACGCTGGTCGGTACGCTGTCGATCGCCGAGCAGCAGCTGGTCGAGATCGCGCGCGCGGTGCACACGAAGGCGCGTGTGCTGGTGATGGACGAGCCCACGACGCCGCTATCGTCACGCGAGACCGAACACCTGTTCGCGCTGATCCGCCAATTGCGTGTCGAAGGCCTCGCCATCATCTACATCAGCCACCGGATGGACGAGATCTACGCATTGTCCGACCGCGTGTCGGTGCTGCGCGACGGCGCCTACGTCGGCTCGCTGGACCGCGAGTCGCTGTCGGCCGAGCGGCTCGTTGCCATGATGGTCGGCCGCGACATCTCCGGCTTCTACAAGAAGGAACACGCACCGTACGATCGGGGCCACCTGCTCTTGTCCGTGCGCGACGTCGCGGACGGCGCCCGCGTGCGTGGCTGCGACCTCGACCTGCACGCTGGCGAGGTGCTCGGCATCGCGGGCCTGGTCGGCGCGGGCCGTACCGAGCTTGCGCACCTGATCTTCGGAGGGCAACCGCGCACGCGCGGCGAGGTGAAGCTGGGCGACAAGACGTTCGGCGCACATTCGCCGCGCGATGCGATCGATGCAGGCCTCGTCTACTTGACGGAAGACCGCAAGCGCCAGGGCCTGTTCCTCGATATGAGCGTGCGCGACAACATCAATATTTCCGTCGCCAACCGCGATGCGCAAGGCGGCGTACTCAACCTCGCACGCGGCGCCGAACGCGCACGCGATGCGATCTCATCGCTGTCGATCCGTGTACCGCATGCAAATGTGAACGCTGGCGCGCTGTCGGGCGGCAATCAGCAAAAGGTGCTGCTGTCGCGCTTGCTGGAAACGAAGCCGCGCGTGCTGATTCTCGACGAGCCGACGCGCGGCGTGGACATCGGCGCCAAATCGGAAATCTATCGAATCATCAACCAACTCGCGCGCGCCGGCGTCGGCGTGATCGTGATCTCCAGCGAATTGCCCGAGCTGATCGGCATTGCCGATCGCGTGCTCGTGATACGCGAAGGCACGATTGCCGGCGAGCTCGGCGGTTATACCGGCCAGCCGATCACGCAAGAGGCAATCATCGCACTGGCCACCGGCTCGCAAACAGCGTTGGCGCAAGCGCACTGAATTGCGCCGCGAAGCGCCATCCCACCTACAGGTGAACGATATGAATCAGATCAAGCAGCGCGACCTCGCGCCCGCGCCCGCGCCCGCGCCCGCCGCCGCGGCCCCCGACCGTGCGTTGCAAGCACGCCTTGTAACGCATCGTGCTCGCATGCAATCACTGATGCGCACGGCCGGCATGCTGCCCGTGCTGATGATTCTCTGCATCGGCTTCGGCGTCATGACCGACGGATTCCTCACATTGCAGAACCTGTCGATCGTCACGCAGCAGGCGTCGATCAATATCGTGCTTGCCGCTGGCATGACTTTTGTGATCCTGACGGGTGGCATCGACCTGTCCGTCGGTTCGGTCCTCTCGGCCGCCGCGGTCGCCGCGCTCATCGCGTCGAACATCCCCGGCTGGGGCGGCCTTGGGGTGCCGGCGGCACTGCTCGTCGGACTCGGGTTCGGGCTCGTCAATGGCGTGCTCGTTGCGTTCCTTCGCCTGCCGCCGTTCATCGTCACCCTCGGTGCGTTGACCGCCGTACGCGGCATCGCACGCCTGATGGGCAACGACACGACCATCTTTAACCCGAAACTGCCGTTCGCTTTCATCGGCAACGACTCGATTCTGGGCGTGCCGTGGCTCGTCGTGATCGCCGTCGCGGTGGTTGCGGGCTCGTGGTTCATCCTGCGCCGCACCGTGCTCGGCATGCGCATCTACTCGGTCGGCGGCAACCCCGAAGCCGCGCGCCTAGCGGGCATCAACGTGCGGGCGATCGAACTCTTCGTCTATGCGACGTCGGGCCTGCTCGCCGGGCTCGGCGCGCTCATGTCGGCGGCCCGCCTCTATGCGGCAAACGGCCTGCAGCTCGGCCAGTCGTACGAGCTCGATGCGATCGCTGCGGTGATCCTCGGCGGCACGAGTTTCGTCGGCGGCGTCGGCTCGATCGTCGGCACGCTGGTCGGCGCGCTGATCATCGCCGTGCTGTCGAACGGCTTGGTGCTGCTGGGCGTGTCCGACATCTGGCAATACATCATCAAGGGCCTCGTCATCATTGGCGCGGTCACGCTGGACCGCTACCGTCGGCGCGAATCGGCTCGCACCTGATCGACTGCCCAATTTTTTCAATACCGGCGCCCACGCACGTCCACGTGTGCGTCTTAACCATGGACGATCCGGAGACAACAACATGCACAAGTTCAAGAGTAAGGTTTTGCAAGCTGGCATCGCATGCGCGATGGTGTTTGCGGGCGCCGGCGCTCACGCGGCAGATAAGCCGCTGAAGTCGGTCGGCGTGACGGTCGGCTCCCTCGGCAACCCGTACTTCGTCACCGTTGTAAAGGGGGCCGAGGCGCGCGCGAAGGCAATCAACCCGAACGCGAAAGTCACCACCGTCTCGGCGGACTACGACTTGAACAAGCAGTTCACGCAGATCGACAACTTCATCTCCGCGCACGTCGACCTGATCCTGTTGAACGCGGCCGATGCGAAGGCGATCGAGCCGGCCGTGAAGAAGGCGCAGGCAGCGGGTATCCCGGTCATCGCGGTCGACGTGGCGGCTGCCGGCGCCGACGCGACCGTGCAGACGAACAACGTGAAGGCCGGCGAGATGGCGTGCGACTACCTGGCGAAGAAGCTGGGCGGCAAGGGCAACGTGATCATCGAGAACGGCCCGCAAGTGTCCGCCGTCATCGATCGGGTGAACGGCTGCAAAGCGGTGCTTGCCAAGAATCCGGGCATCAAGCTCCTGTCCTCCGACCAGGATGGCAAGGGGTCGCGCGAAGGCGGCATGAGCGCGATGCAGGGTTACCTGACACGCTTCCCCAAGCTTGACGGCGTATTCACGATCAACGATCCGCAGGCCATCGGCAGCGATCTCGCCGCTAAGCAGCTCAACCGCAGCAACATCGTCATCACGTCGGTCGACGGTGCGCCGGACATCGAGACCGCGCTGCAAAGCAATACGCTCGTGCAGGCATCAGCCAGCCAGGATCCGTGGGCAATGGCGCAGAAGGCCATTGAGATTGGCTACGGCGTCATGAACGGCAAGAAGCCTGCCGACCCGATGGTTCTGCTCGATCCGCAGCTGGTCACGCGCGACAACGTGAAGACCTACAAGGGCTGGAGCGCGCACTAAGACACGCTAGCCAATGATTCTGGCGGTGCTGCGGCGCTTTTTCTGGGCGACGGGTATTGTCTGCGGCTCCGTCGGCCCGCCAGAACCGCTTTGCAGCGTTTTGACAACGCTTGCAACCCATCACAAGCCGCATTCTGGCTAGACGTTCAGACGACCATGCCCTTACTGACCCAGATGCCTGCGTGGCAAGCGCTCGCTAGCCATCGTGACGCGCTGTCCCGCATCTCCATCCGCGCGTTGTTCGCGCGCGATCCGGAACGCGCGGCAAAGTTTTCGCACGAGGCAGCGGGGCTCTTCGTGGACTACTCGAAGAATCTGATCGACGAGCATACGATTGCGTCGCTTATCGCGCTTGCGCGCGAAGCCGGCGTGGGTGCCTATCGCGACGCGATGTTCTCGGGCGAGCGGATCAATCGCACCGAGAACCGCTCGGTGCTGCACGTTGCGCTGCGCGATCGGTCGGGTCAGCCGCGCATCGTCGACGGCGTCGACGTAGCGCAACAGGTCGCGGCCGTGCTCGCCCGGATGCGCAGTTTCTGCGATGCCGTGCGTGCCGGCGTGTGGCGCGGCCACACCGGCCGCGAGATCACCGACATCGTCAACATCGGCATCGGCGGCTCGGACCTCGGCCCGAAGATGGTTTGTGAGGCGCTGAAGCCGTACGCGCATGAGCGGCTGTCGATGCACTTTGTGTCGAATGTCGATGGTGCGGACATCGCAGAGGCGCTCAAACGCCTGAACCCGCAGACAACGCTGTTCATCGTGTCGTCGAAGACGTTCACGACGCGCGAGACGCTCGCGAATGCACGCTCCGCACGCGCTTGGCTGCTCGCATCAGGGGCGCCCGAGGCCGCCATCGCAAAGCATTTTGTCGCGGTGTCGACGAACGCGGACGCGGTGGCGCAGTTCGGCATCGATACCGCGAACATGTTCGAGTTCTGGGACTGGGTCGGCGGACGCTACTCGCTGTGGTCGGCGATCGGATTGCCGATCGCGGTGCAGATCGGCATGGATGCGTTCGAATCGCTGCTCGATGGCGCGCACGCGATGGACCGCCACTTTGCCCAGACGCCGCTCGACAGCAATCTGCCGGTGCTGCTTGCGATGATCGGCATCTGGCATCAGAACTTCCTTGGTGCGACGAGCCAGCTCATCGCGCCGTACAACCACTATCTGCACCGACTGCCCGCATATCTTCAGCAACTCGACATGGAGAGCAACGGCAAGTCGGTGACGCTCGACGGCAAGCGCGTCGACCATGCGACCGGCTCGGTGATCTGGGGCGAGCCTGGCACCAACGGCCAGCATGCGTTCTTCCAATTGCTGCACCAGGGCAGGGCGCTGATTCCGGCCGATTTCATCCTCGTTATGCGGCCGCACCACACGCTCGACGCGCATCACGACATTCTCGTCGCCAACTGCTTTGCGCAGACCGAGGCGCTGATGAACGGCTCGCGTGCGACCGACGAACCGCATCGCAATTTTGAAGGCAACCGCCCGACCAATACGATCTGTCTCGACACGCTCGACCCCGCGTCACTCGGTGCGCTGATTGCGCTGTACGAGCACAAGGTGTTCGTGCAGGGCGTGGTCTGGGGCATCAACTCGTTTGACCAATGGGGCGTCGAACTCGGCAAGAAGCTCGCGGTCGCGATTGAACCGGAGCTTGCTGCGCCCGGCCCGGTCGAGTCACACGATGGCTCCACGAATCAACTGATCAACCGTTTCAAGGCGCGGCGCCGTGCCGCTGCCTGACTTGTCTGACACAACAATGAACCTGCCTCGACTGCTCGTCTTCGGCGAAGCGCTGACCGACTTTATCCGCGACGACGCTAATCATTGGCGCAGCCTTGCCGGCGGCTCGTGCTGGAACGTCGCGCGCGTGGGCGCGCGGCTCGGCGTGCCCACCGGCTTTGCCGGGACCGTGAGCAACGACGTGTTCGGCGACGAGCTGATGCAAAAGAGCGCCGAGGCCGGCCTCGACCTGCGCTTCATCCGGCAGGTCAACCGCCCACCGCTTCTGGCGATGGTCGTGTCGAAGCAGCCGCCCCAGTATTTTTTTATCGGCGAGCACAGCGCCGATCTCGCGTTCGATCCGTCCGAACTGCCCACAGGCGCGCTCGATGCGGCCGAAATCGTGCACTTCGGCTCACTCGGCCTGGTGCGCGAGCCGCTCGCCTCGCGCCTGATCGAAGTTGCGCAGACCGTGCGTGCGGCAGGCAAGCGGATCTCGTTCGATCCGAACTTCCGCGCGCCAATGGCCGAACCGGCGTATCGCACGACGCTACGGCGCATGGCCGGCCTTGCCAGCCACATCAAGGTTTCGGACGAGGATCTGCGCGGCCTCTTCCCCGACCTCGATGAAGCCGCCGCACTCGCGCAACTCCGCGAATGGGCGCCGGGTGCGGGCGTGCTCGTGACGCGCGGCGCGTCGGGCATGACGCTTTTTGAAGGCGACAACGTACTGTTCCAGCCAGCATTCCAGACCGTGGTCGCCGATACGGTGGGCTGCGGCGACGCAAGCGTCGGCGGCTGGATGGCGAGTCTGCTCACGCACCCGGAGGCTCCTGCGGCCGAGCATCTGCGCTATGCAGCCGCGTGTGCGGCGGTCGTCTGCGGGAATCCCGGCGCGTACGCGCCCACCGCTGCCGAGGTGGCGTCCCTACTCGACCCGGCGAGCCCCTCCACCCATCTGACGCGATAAACACGATGTCAGCCCGCTCCAGTTCCCTCGACTCGTTCGCATTCGTGCTCTTTGGCGGTACGGGTGACCTCGCGATGCGCAAGATCTTGCCAGCGCTGTACGCCGCGCACCGTGATGGGCTGCTCGCGCCCGATGGGCGGATCGTTGCGGTCGCGCAGAACCCGCACGACCAGGCCGGCTATCTGCGCTGGGTCAACGAATCGGTCAGAGCGCACGTAAAAGCCCTCCCAGGCGACGAATCTGCATGGCAGGGGTTCATCGAGCGGCTGACTTACGTTGAACTCGACGCGAGTCAGCCAGACGCGTTCTCGCGCCTGGGCGACGTGCTGGAGCGCATGCCAAACGGACGCATTTTCTATCTTGCAACGGGGCCGTCTCTGTTTGTGCCGATCTGCCGCGCGCTTGCGCAAATCGGCCTCGTGACGCCGTCGTCGCGCGTGGTGCTGGAGAAACCGCTTGGCTACGATTTCGCGTCGTCGGCCGCGATCAACGATGCGGTCGGCTTGATCTTCACCGAAGAGCAGATCTACCGGATCGATCACTATCTCGGAAAAGAAGCCGTGCAGAACCTGTTCGCGCTGCGCTTCGGCAACGTGATGTTCGAACCGTTGTGGCGCCGCGAATGGATCGACAACATCCAGATCACGGTCGCGGAAGAGCTTGGCGTCGGTGGCCGCGGAGCGTTCTACGATCAGACCGGCGCACTGCGCGACATGATCCAGAACCATCTGCTGCAGTTGCTCGCGATCGTCGCGATGGAGCCGCCGCAATCGATGGAGGCGGATGCCGTACGCGACGAAAAACTGCGGGTGCTGAGCGCGCTGAAGCCACTGTCGGAAGACGCGCTGCATCAGTGCGTCGTGCGAGGCCAATATCGTGCAGGCGCAATCCGCGGCACGGCGGTGCCAGGCTATCACGAAGAACCGGGCATCCGGCCCGACAGCACGACCGAGACGTTCATCGCGTTGAAGGCCGAAGTCGACAACTGGCGCTGGGCCGGCGTGCCGTTCTTTCTGCGTACCGGCAAGCGGCTTGCCGAGCGCATGGCCGAGATCGTTGTCACGTTCCGCCCGGTCCCGCATTCCGCCCTCGGGCCTGCGGCGCTACGTCTCGGCTCGAATCGTCTGACGATTCGGCTGCAGCCTGACGAAACGATCCGACTCAACACGCTCGCGAAACAGCCGGGGCTCGGGATGACGCTACAGGGCGTCCACCTCGATCTCGCGTTCGACCGCTTCTTCCAGCAGGATCGCATGGAGGCCTATCAGCGGCTGCTGCTCGACGTGATTGCCGGCCGGCTGGCGTTGTTCGTGCGGCGCGACGAGCAGGAGGCTGCGTGGCGCTGGGTTGCTCCGATCCTCGATGTGAAAACCGCGCCAAAGCCATATGCGGCCGGCACGTGGGGACCACCGCCGGCCAGCGCACTGCTTGCGCGCGCTGGTGTGTGCTGGGTTGAAGAGGAGGGTTAGTTTCGACCTTGCACCGGCCCATCCCCCACAACACTGTGCCATGCAGCACGCTACCCCATGCATGGCCGACTCGAACACGGCGGGGCGATTTGGGTGGGCGTTCCGGTTCCGTGTTGAGCGCGGGCCGATTTAAGACTTAGCAAACGACTTTCTGTTGTGCAGTCCGCGTGATGCAGCAATGCATCGCGCGGCGGGCGGAGCCATGCCCGTTTTTCGACTGCGCTGCCGTTCGAGCGGCGCACTAGCACGATTTAGCGACGATGCGTCGCTACCGCAAGGCAGGCGGATTACCTGCTTATTAGAGGAGATGGAGTCAATGCGTATGACGAATCGAACCCTGCGAATCGCCGATAGGAAGCTGGTCATGAGTGCTGCCATCGCGGCACTGTTGGCAGGCGCCAGCGGCCTTGCGGCAGCACAGAGCAGCGTCACAATCTATGGCCGAGTGGGCGGCGGCGTCGACTATACGAACAAGATTGCAACGCCAAACGGTACCGCCGGCAACCTGCAATACGGTGGCAATCAATGGGGGACCAGCATGTGGGGCCTGAAGGGCTCCGAAGATCTGGGTGGCGGGCTTAGCGCTGTGATGAATCTCGAGAACGGCTTCAACTCGGGCACGGGCAGATCTGACGCGCTCTTCAATCGCTACGCCGCCGTGGGGCTGTCGAGCACGACGTATGGCACGTTGTTGCTGGGCCGGGCCATGGGCATTCCCGATGGCGAAACGTGGTCGATCGATCCGATGGGTCTGCAGAACATGAGCGCAGCGACCCTGCAGGCCAACCGCACCTGGGGCTCGCGCACCAATGCGATCACCTACAACTCGCCGACCTGGGGCGGTTTCTCGTTCCGCGGGCAGGCTGGCCTGAACGGCACGGCAGGGAACTTCAACGCTGGCCGGCAACTCGCTGGCGCGGTGGCTTACCAGAGCGGCCCGTTGATGCTCAAGGCGTTCTACGAAGAAATTCGTGATGCCAATGGAGAGTTCACCGGGCTGTACACGGCTTCCCGCCTGTTCACGACGGGCGGCACGTACCAGATCGGCGACCTCAAGCTCTTTGGCGGCTACAGCATCATGCGCTCTGGCAGCCAAACCGTGGCGGACGCGGACAACCCGAACGGCGCGACGCGGCAGCAGACCTACTGGCTCGGCGCCAACTACCAGATCAGCCCGGCTGTGACGCTGATTGGCGGCGCGTTCCGGGCCAACCGCAACCAAGGCGCCGGCAATGGCACCTTGCTGACGGCAGGCGTCAACTACTACTTCTCGAAGCGGACGCTGCTGTACGGCACCATCGGCACCGTGATCAATGGCAGCAACGCGTCGTTCTCGGTGGAGGCGGGCGGTGGCAAGCCGACTCCGGGATCCAGCCAGCAAGGCGTCTACACCGGGATCATGCACTGGTTCTGATCTGAGCCTCAATGGTAGGGATGACGGAGTTGGCCGGGTCCAGGCCGGCTCCGGATTCCTTCAATGTGCCTGCGTGTCGCGTGATGTGCTTGCATGGGTGCGTTCGGCGGCGGCAAACGCAAAACTGACGCGCGAATTCTTGAATCACAAAAAACGTTCTGCCAATCGACCATGGAAACTGTCTGGCATCTCGAATGGACGCACGGCGCGTTCGATGTTTACGCGAAGGGCGGCATGCTCGGCGGCGCCGCGTTCATGGTTGGCGGGCGCGTCATCCGGCCGTTCTACGAAGCGCCCTGGCTCGGCGAGCCCGAGCCGCAGCCGCCTGGCCTGCTCGGCGTGATGCGCAACGAGTTTCCATGCGTGCCGTTTGGGGTGCCGTACTTGCCCGACGGCTTGCCGGCCGGCTGGCGCGAGGCGGTTGCAACGCCGGTTGTCGCGCAGGACACCGCGCTCGACGCAAGCGATGATCTTCAGCATGGCTACGGCTGCATCGGCGAATGGGCTCTCGTGCGGCAGACTGCGCATGAGATCGAGATCGCGCTCGACTACCCGGACGGCTCGCCGATCACCCGGCTGACGCGTGTCATCCGCGCCGATCCGCAGCGTCCTGCGCTCGATATCGTGCTACGAATCGACGCACGCGTCGACGCTCGCCGCCCCATGGGGCTGCATCCGAACCTCGCGCTACCCGCGCTGACCGGTGCGTTCAGGATCGAGCCAGGCGCGTTTCGCTTCGGTATGGTCCATCCGGGCGGCCCCGAGCGCGGCGTGTCGCGCGCTGCCGCAGGCGCGACCTTCGACGCGCTCGACAGCGTGCCGCTACGCGATGGCGGCACCGGCGCGTTCGACCGTCTGCCGCTTTGCGCTGCGACCGAAGAAATCGTGCAGCTCTGTGGGATCGGCGGCGCCGTCACACTCACCGACGATGTTGCGGGCACCGCGTATCGCCTCAGTTGGGACGCCGACAAACTGCCGTCGCTGCTGCTCTGGATCAGCAATCGTGGCCGCACGTATGCGCCCTGGAACGGACGCAACCTGTGCGTCGGAGTCGAACCTGTTGCGAGCGCATTCGAGCTTGGCTGTGCGGCATCGCTCGCACCGAATCCGATCAACGCACGTGGCGTGCCGACTGCGCTGTCGATCAGCGCGCAGCGGCCGACCGAGATCGCCTATCGGTTCGAAGTGCTCGATCACCATTGAGCGGCAAGCGGTCCGTCGTAGACCGCAATAAAGTTGTCACCGGCGGTTCGCTACGTAGGTGTCAAGACCGCCGAAACGGGGAACGTGTGAGCTGTTGTGGTCAAGCCGTTTTCAGCCGCTGGCCATTGAGAGCGGATTGCCGCTCGTTTTGCTGATCAACGCGCACATACGGTCATCCATCCGCTGTCGCTCCGACGGACTTTATTTTTAACGATCACTCTGATCCGTAAAAATAAAGTCTGTCTGGAAGGAGATTCCTAACTCATTGATTTCTAATGGGTTGCTGTGCTTAAAAAAGAGGCAGAAAGTCTGTCGGGACCCTTCTATTTGGCTCTGTGGATCGCGAGAAATTTAGCAATAGTCTGTCGAGGCCAGGCGTGGCAAGCCTTTGCCGGGAAGCCTGATTGAGGGAGTGCCCCATGCGCACTCTGATCGTTTGTTGCCACCCCGAGCACCCAAAGTGGGGCAAGACCACATCTGGAACGGCAATCGTGAAACGCTCGATAGGCAGGAGGCTCTACTTCCGCACGGCCTAGTGCGGTCAACCTGCTTCGTAACCTGGTCGCTGCTTGCGAAGGCGATCCCGAGCGGATCACTCGATGCGTCAAGCTGAACGGATTCGTGAACTGCTCTGCGGACTTTGTTCAGCAGCCTCAGGTGATCAATGGGGCATCAGATCTGCTGGTGAAGGTGCTAGGCGAGAAGGGGCAGCACGCGCGTAGCGCTGTTGGGGTCAACGTGCTTCCGTTCAATGCATCTGTCGAGGTCGAAGCAATTTTTGAAGTGATACGGCACGGGCGAGAAACCGGTATCGGCCGCGCTGGTCGAATCGGTGCTGTCGCGCCAGCTTGACGATCTGGAGCCAACACTGACGCGCCACGGCTACCGCATCAAGGGCCTGGTGGAACAGTTCGACGCCAAGCCGGCTGAGATCAAGGCGTTGTTCAGCAACTCGCTCGAACCGGTGCGGGCCGCAGCGCTGCGCGACAGGATGCTGGCGGCTGGTCTGCCGATCTGAGCCCCGTCATTTGCAGATAATGCTGGTCCGCGTGCTTGAAATGCAGGTCTCCGTCTGCCGCCCTCAGCAAATCGCGAAAGCCAATGTCGTCTGGATGCTCTTTATGCGAACGACGCTGGATCAGCGTTGCCTCCGCAGATGATCACGGCGATTTTCTCACCGGGCGAGCGAACATAAGCGCCCGAAACCAGCGCCGCGAAAGCGGTCGCGCCTCCGGGCTCCGAGGCGATCCTGAGCTTTTCCCACAGAACCCTCTGCGCATCGCGGATCTGCTCATCCGACACCAGCACGGAATCGCTCACGGCCGGAAGAAGAACGGAAAACGGCACATTGCCGATACGCTTGCACCCGAGAGAGTCCGCGGCAATGCCCCCCGTTTCGACGTCGACAGGCATGCGAGCCTGCAATGCGCGATTCAATGTTGGACATTGCTCCGGTTCGACAGCGACGACCTTTACCCGCCCAGAAAACCACGCTGCGATACCGCCAATAAAGCCGCCACCGCCAACGGAAACCAGCACGGTGTCGATGTCTGGTAGCTGCGCCTCGAGTTCCATCGCAATGGTTCCTTGCCCTGCTACCGTCGCGGCATGGTCGAACGCATGCACGCTCAGAGCGCCCGTTTCAGCGGCGCGCGCTTCGCTGGCCGCGAGTGCCTCGACATAGGTATCGCCGGCTACAACGACCTGCGCACCGAGATCCGTCAGCATCTTCCGCTTGAGCGCAGTCGCAAGGCTCGGCACATAGATCTCCGCACGGACGCCGAGCTTTTGCGCCGCGTAGGCGACGGCGATGCCGTGGTTTCCACCAGACGCCGCGATAACGCCCGAAGGAGGAATCGCCTCACTAAGCAGACGACTAAACGCACCACGTGGCTTGAACGAGCCGGTGACCTGAAGAGATTCGAGCTTCAGGAACGTGTCGCCGGGAACGTCGAACCAACTGTCCTCGAGCCGGATGACGGGCGTGGTACGAATGTACGGGGCGATACGCTGCGCGGCCTTGCGGATGTCTTCACTCGTGATCATTTGGGCAGATCCTCTCAATTGGCGTCATGTTCGCGCGTCGAAGGGATGACAGTCACCGGCGCCTGACGACGCTCGTCAACCGTCAGACGAAAAATGTCCGGGCGGCTGTAGTGGCCTGTCACGTCGAAATCAAACTTGCCCCGTGCAATGTTTCGCAGATCAATTTCTGCCGTGAGAATGGCTTCTTCGCCGAACGCTGGACCTGCCAGAATTTGCCCAAACGGATCGATGATGCAGCTTCCCCCAGCCTGAACCACCGTTTCGGGATCGTCCCCGAACAGACTTGTGTAGGTGTCAGGGAAATCGCCTCGCCGGAGAAACTGATTGCTGGCAAGGACATAGCATCGGCCCTCGATTGCAATGTGTTGCATCGACGCGACCCAACTCGGCCTGGAATCGGCCGTCGGGGCGCAGTAGAGCTGAATTCCCTTGGCATACATAGCGGTGCGCATCATCGGCATGTAGTTCTCCCAGCAGATCACGGCGCCGAGTTTTCCAAGTGCGGTGTCCAGTACGGGCATCGTTGAGCCGTCGCCATAACCCCAGATAAGACGTTCGGAACCGGTCGGCATCAGCTTGCGGTGTTTGCCGAGGAAATCCCCGGTCGGACCGAAAAAAAGAACACAGCAATAGAGCGTTCCCGCATCGCGTTCGATCACGCCGATCACCATATGAACGCCGTGACGCCCTGCAATTGCGGCAAGTTCGTCCACGCACGGCCCTGGTACGTCGATCGCCGATTCCCAATACTCGCGATAGGCGTCCCTCCCCTCGTCGCTGCGTCCGCCAACGTACGATCCAAACGCTTGCCCCTTGGGATAACCGCCCACGAACGCTTCCGGGAAAACGACCAGCCTGGCGCTTCGGGATACGGCAGAAGCAACCAGATCGTCGACCTTTGCCAAGGTTCGGCGTTGGTCAAAAGGAATGGGCGTTCCCTGGATGACGGAAGCGATCCATGGCGCCTCCATGTTCGACTCACTCATTGCTATCTCCTTGTGTATCAGTAGTGAACATGATAGTATCAGTATCGAACATGGTAGGCGCTTGCCCGATCTTAGGCAAGTGGCGCGTGTTCTTTTGCGTCTACTGTTGAGGAGAGGGGTGATGGGAGAGATTGCGACAGTCAATAGCGTTGACCACGCCATCCGTCTCGTCGAGTTGATGGCCAGTTCGGAGAACGTTCTTGGCGTCAGTCAGATGGCACAGTCTCTTGAACTGCCGCGGGCGACGGTTTATCGGCTGCTCAAGACGTTGGCCCAGCGGGAGTGGGTCATTCAGGACGACAAAACATATCGTCTGAGCTTTCGCCTGACAGGGCTTTTTCGTGGCGCTAGTGCGGGCGCGCAGGCGGCTTTGGCCGAGCAAGTGACGCCGCTATTGCATCGCCTGGTGAATGCAACGGGGGAAACGGCTCACTTTGCCGCGCTCGACGGCGATCGCGTCGTCTACCTTGCGAAGGTCGATTCCCCGCATCCCATTCGCATGTTTTCCCAGATCGGCTGGCGCGGACCGCTACATGCAACCGGTGTGGGCAAGGTCCTGCTTGCTTCGACAGAAGCGAAGTTGCTTTCGCGAGTTTGCGATCAGGGACTGGAGCGATTCACGCGAAACACGATCGTTGAAAAAGAGCAGCTCCAGGCAGAACTGGCGCAAATCCGCAAGCAAGGATATGCGCTGGATGCCGAAGAGCTGATCGACGGCCTGACGTGCGTTGCGGTGCCGGTGATGAGCGGAGAACAGGTCCGCGGAGCGATATCGGTTGCCGGCCCAACGGCCCGACTTGGGAATCCAAAAGCATTGGCAAAGATCCTGCAGGCAGCTGCGAAAACGTTGCCGACATCCTTGTAGTGCTCGACGCACTGCAATGGGTTCGTATGTCCGGTATCGAGCGCCTCGACCGTCCCCTACGAGGGTCGGCCGCTATTCGTAAATCATCCGCCACATCCCCGCCAAGCTACTGATTTGTATAAAAATCCGACGTCTCACATGGTCAAATTTCGGCGAGCTGCCTGTCGCGGCATACCGAGATAGCGGTGGCGCTGACAAGCCGAGCGAGCAAGGGCAGAGCCCACCGATGAACTGCCCCCGCACCCCATCTACGTCGAGACCAGACAACCACGTCTGCCCGGCGTTGGAGACTCCTACAGTGGCGGCCACGAAGCGCCGCCGCAGAGCGGGCAGCAGCAACACTCCCGCCGCCACCAGCAGCTACGCGGAGGACTGCCGCAGCACCTCGCTATCCAGCCCGATTGCCTCTCTCTTCAAGCAGCACGGAGCGATCGGCCTTTCCTTACACGCGGTTGAACTTCCAGAAGGTTCTGATATTGAGCGAGGAGAATGCGCCTCGGGGTCGATGCCATTGAGTTCTGCCGTGTTAATCAGGGGCTGTAGATGGCAGCCGCGCGTTCACCACCGGAGTCGGCGCCTGCGAACAGGTAATTTCGGGACCCAATGGCCACTCCACGCAGCGCGCGCTCGACCGGTAGGTTGTCGCCTTCTAGGCGCCCGTCGTCGCAATAGCGGGTGAGCTCCTCCCACCGAATCAGCGCATAGAGGATCGCCTGGCTCGTGTCGGATTTGCGAGAGAGCGTCTCCAGCGTGGCGCCCTGCCGCGCATGGGGCTCGAGCAAGGACATGGCGTGAGTTTGCCGGTAGTGTCGCTATGTTTCGATGTGACGCGTCTCGGTACCGAGTTGCCGCGCCTGCCCTGGCGTAAGGCCAAAGAACTCCCGAAATGCGGCACCAAAGGCCGCCACGCTCCGGAACCCTGCGATCGCGGCTGCTTTCGCAGGAGGAGCACCCACCGTCAATGCACTTAGGGCCTCTGTGAGGCGAGCTTGCTGTCGCCACTGACGGAAACTCAGTCCTGTCTCTACGCGAAATTTCCGCGCCAACGTTCGACTCGAAGCATTGGCCAGCTCCCCCCACTCTTCAAACGTTCTAGCATCGTCAGGTCGTTCTCGAAGCGCGGTAACAACTTTGCGTAGTCGCGGATCGCGGGGCAATGGCAATGCAAGCGGTAGCGGCGTGGCCCTCGCGATCTCGTCCAGAGCCAGTGCCGCCAGGTGGTACCCCCTGCCCCGGGGCGCCCACTCATAAGGTTCGGCGCAAGCAGCAACAATGACCTCGCGCAGCAACGCGGACACGGCAATGACTTTGGGCTCGGTCCCGATCTTGGCCGCGGCGTCCTTCCTGAGAAAAAGCTCGCGCATGGCGACCGGTCCATCCATGCTCACGGCGTGCTCGGCATCTGCGGGCAGGAACAGGGCCGTCGTCGGCGGAATGATGAAACTCGAACCCATGGTCTCCACCCGCATGACCCCCGAGATTGCATACAGCAGCTGCGCTCTCGCGTGATTGTGAAAACCGGATGACGTACCCGACCCGTAGTCGCAAGCGAACCCAACAATGGGGCGCCGGGCGCTCTCGAAGGGGGGCACTTGGGTGTGTCTCATTGGCGATAGAAATTGGCCAGTTATCTCCGAATGAACAGCTTAAGGTTGCCATGTTCCAGATGCAAGCAGGAACGTTCAACCACTGTGAGGAAAGAGAGCGATGAGCACCGGACTGTTCAAGGAGATTGGCTTTATCAAAGCGGACCAGTTGGAGATGGGTCCGCACACGCCAGGCCAAGTGCGCAAGAAAGCACTGGAAGTTGGGGATCTGTGGGTTGGCCAATGCCACGTGACGGCGTTGGATGCACCAAGCCAATGGCACCACCACGAAGAGTTCGACAGCGTGATGTTCATGCTGTCCGGGCGCATTCGCGTGGACTACGGCGAAAACGGGGTGCAGTCCTTCGAGATCGGCAAAGGCGACTACGCGTACTTCCCCCGCCGAGCCATTCATCGATGCCAGATTCTGGAAGGCGGGGACAGCGTCCACTACGTCTTCGTTCGCGTTGGCGAAGGGGAAACGGTCGTGAACTATGACGGCCCAGGCATGTTTGCGCCGGCAAAGAGCAATTAAAGCGCAGAAGGCTTACAGAGATCAGCCTCAAAGACGAGAAGCGACGAGCGGGACGTGCCGCTTCTCGACTTACGCATAACGACAGGGCGCACACGCAACCCACAGGCGCGCGGGAGCGTTCCCAAAGGAGGAAACACGGCCGAAGCTACCATCTGCTTTGGAGCAATCCAGACACGCTCAACCACTGCAAGAGGCACCATCGTCGCGGCGACGCTGGGGAACATCTTGGAGTGCTTCGATCTGTACATCTACGGCATCATGGCTGGGACCATTGCCAAGCTGTATTTCCCGGCGACCAACGACACTGCATCCCTGCTGCTGTTCCTTGGGACGTTTGGTGTCACGTTCGTTATGCGGCCGTTGGGTGCCATCTATCTGGGCAATCTCGGCGACCGTCTCGGCAGAAGGCAGGTGATGAGCCTATCGCTGCTGTTCATGACAGTGGGCATGCTGATCGTCGCGCTGACGCCCACCTACGCCGCCATTGGCGTGGCGGCTCCCATCCTGATCGTTGGCGGGCGCATGCTGCAGGGCTTCTCGGCGGGGGGAGAGTTCGGAAGCGCGACGGCGCTATTGGCTGAGCACAATCCACATCGGCGTGGCTTTATCGCGAGCTGGCAAACCGCAACGCAGGGGCTTGCCATGATGATGGCGTCGGGGTTCGGCGCGCTCCTGGCCTGGTCGCTCACACCGGACCAATTCAGCAGTTGGGGGTGGCGCGTCCCTTTCGTCTTCGGCGCCCTTCTTGGTCCGCTCGGCATGTACATCCGTCGCGCCACCAATGAATCGACAGAGTTCACGGGGATCCAGCCGGCAAAGCACCCTATGGCAGCGATGCTCAAGTATGAGAAGGTGCGTGTCCTGATTTCGGCCGGCTTGATCATCGTGGCCACTATCACGATCTGGATGTCGGTGTTCATGCCGACCTATGCTGCGAAGCAATTTCATGTCGACGCCGCTACGGCATTTGTCGGAACAGTCATGACGGGTGGGGTCATTTTTCTGCTCTCCCCGTTGATTGGCTTACTCTCCGACCACATCGGCAGAACGAAGACCATGATTGCCGGTGCCGTTGCCACATTCCTGCTGGCGTATCCGGCCTTTGCGCTGCTCCAGCAATCTCCTTCGTTGGCAACACTGATCACGGTCCAGAGCCTCCTTGGCCTGCTGATTACGCTTTATTTCGCTCCACTGCCTGCCCTAATGGCGGAAATTTTTCCCGCGAACATGCGCACGAGCGGGCTATCCCTGAGCTACAACCTCGGCGTGACGCTATTCGGCGGATTCGCTCCATTCGTCCTGACAGGTCTGGGTTCCATCACAGGCGACCCGCTTTCCCCAAGTTATTACGTGATGTTTGGGGCAATCGCCAGCGGCTGGGCTATCTGGGGCGCAAGGCGTCGTCTAAATCTTCAGTAAGTTTCTTTACAACCTCTCGCAGCCGCATCCATCGCAATGGGGCGGCTGATTCTGAACTGCGGAGTCTTTATGTCTATCCTGTTGAATGAATTCCAGCAACCCATCGGCACCCCTCTACCTGGTTGGACAGCTCGCCGGCCTCCCGAGCGGGTTACCCTTACTGGCAGACTTTGCAAGGTGGAGCCTCTTGACGCGGCTCGACATGCCTTGGACTTGCACACCGGTTATGTGCTCGCGACGAACAATCAAGATTGGACTTACATGACAATGGGCCCATTTCGGAGCGCGGATGATTACCGCTCGTACGTCGAATCCATCGTCAGCAGCTCCGATCCCATGCACTTTGCCGTTGTGGATATCGCGACTCAGCGAGCAGTGGGTACGTTGGCGCTCATGCGGATCGATGTCGCAAACGGAGTCATCGAGGTCGGCAGCGTCATGTTCTCGCCGTTGCTGAAGCGCACGCCTCTATCAACTGAAGCGCAGTACCTTTTGATGAAGTACGTCTTTGAGGATCTCCAATACCGCCGATACGAATGGAAGTGTGATGCCTTCAATGAGCCGTCCCGACGCGCGGCAGCGCGCCTCGGATTCCAGTTCGAGGGTGTATTCCGCCAAGCTGTCGTCTACAAGGGCAGGAGCCGAGACACTGCGTGGTTCTCAATCATTGATGCTGAATGGCCCGCACGCCGGAGTGCTTTCGAGCGTTGGCTGGATCCCAAAAACTTCGACCAAGAGGGCAAGCAATTGAGCTCTCTTGATGAAATGGCGGGCGACAATTGAGCGGAGAGCCACAAAGCACTCCTGATGCGGATTGGAGCGGCCCCCTGAGTCTCGGGACATGAGGACCTGCGTGAACAGCAGGTTCATAGGCCGCTCTTTGGGTTGGTTGGCAGACATTGCCGGCTTGCCGCGATGGGCCAAAGGGCGGTCCATGCGGAAGCTGGCGCTTGAGCATTCGCGGCGCCCTCACGCCCCCGCAAGCTCGACCGCGTCGGCACCCGCCGGTATCCGCATTGGCGCTGCGGGATCGGTGACCGCGCGCCACACGGCCTCGGCGACATCCTGTGCGTGCGTAACCGGTGTGGTGCTGTCCTGCACGGCGGCGAACACACGTTGCGTGAAGTCTGCATAGGCGTCGGGCGCGCTGTCACCAATCAGCCGACGGGCGTTGTCGCCGAAGCTCGTTCCCGGCGCCCGCCCCGGCAACACGAGTCGCACGCGGACATCGAAGGGGGCCAACTCCAACGCGAGCGATTCCGTGAACGCATTCACCGCCGCCTTGCTGCCCGTATAGACCGACAAGAGCGGCAACGGCTTCAGCGTTACGCTTGACGTCACATTCACGACAACGCCCGCGCGACGCTGCCGGAACTGAGGCAGTACGGCCTGCGTCATCGCGATCGTGCCGAGCGCGTTGGTCTCAAAAACCTCGCGAGCACTGGCCAGCGCGACGCCTTCCAGTGGCTTCAGCAGGCCGACACCGGCGTTGTTGACCAAGGCGTCGATCGGCCCAACTGCCTCGACGCAGCGGCGGATGCTCTCGGCGGCGGTGACGTCGAGCGGTAGCACGCGAAGCCGGTCCGAGCGCGGCATCAGGTCTTCGCGTGGCGTGCGCATCGTCGCGACGACGCGCCAACCCTTGTCGAGGAAGAGTCGCGCCGTTTCGAGGCCGAAACCGGAAGAGCAGCCTGTGATCAGGATGGTGGGAGTGGGGGACATTGGGAACTCCTTGGGGTTGATGGTGCTTCTACGATAGAGGCGAGAGTCCGGACCATCTATAATCTAAAGTCCGTTTATTTGTTGAGATCGTCCAAGATGACCGACCCACTGGCGGAAGTCGTGTCGTTGTTGCGGCCCGGCGCGCCATTCTCGAAGCTCGTCGTCGCATCGGCGCCCTGGGCGGTGCGCCGCACCGAGACGGGCCGCCCGTTCTACTTCGTCGTACTCGAAGGTCGCTGCCATCTGACGGTAGACGGCCCGACGCACAGCGAGACGATCACGCTGAGCGAAGGCGACTTTGCGCTGATTCCCGCCGCGCGTAGCTTTGCGACGTCCAGCCTTGATCGGCAGCCACCGCGCGAAGGGGAAACGGTCACCACGCCGATTGCGCCGATGCTTGGCGGTGCGCGCGTAGGCGATCCGGACGGCGCGGTGGACGTGCGCATGCTGGTGGGCAATTGCGTGTTCGGGTCACCGGATTCGGCCCTGCTGGTGTCACTGCTGCCACAGTATGTGCACGTGCGTGGCGAGCATCGCTTGTCGACACTGGTGCAGATGGTGGGCGACGAATCCCGCGCCGATCGGCCCGCGCGCGACATCGTGATGGCCCGTCTGCTTGAGGTGCTGCTGATCGAGGCACTCCGGTTGACAGCGAGCACGGCCGAGGCGCCGGGTCTGGTGCGCGGGTTGGCCAATCCTAGACTTGCGGTGGCGCTCCGCTGCATGCATGAGCGCCCTGCGGCCCAGTGGAGCGTCGCGCAATTGGCAGGCGAGGCAGCGATGTCGCGTTCTGCCTTCTTCGAGCGCTTCAGCCGCGCCGTCGGGGTCGCACCGATGGAATACTTGCTGGCATGGCGCATGGCACTCGCGAAGCAGTTGCTGCGGCAACGTGAACGCGCGATGGCGGAGATTGCTGAGCACGTCGGCTACAGCTCGGTCAGCGCCTTCGGCGTGGCGTTCACGCGGCACGTCGGCATGCCGCCCGGGCGCTATTCAAAGAGTGACGTCGATGAGGCGCGGGGCTAACAGCTGTCCAAAGCGATGGATCCAGTCGTGCGTATTCTTGCGCTCCGCCTCATTTTTGCTGTGTCATACGTTGCAATGTCGCTGACAGGTGCATCTATGCAGCGTTGGCCAAGTCGGGATACGAACATGGGACGCTCGGGCGCGTCGTGAATCCACCCAACGATCGAAATCATGGGAACTCCATCACTTGCCTTGCACGTCGCGCTGGCTGCACGTCTAGCGGACGAAATCGAGCAGGGGCTCTGGGTCGCTGGGCAGCGGTTGCCGTCGGTGCGCGAATTGAGCCGTAGCCATGGTGTCAGCATCACGACGGTGCTGGCCGCGTATCGAACACTGGAAGACCGGCGGCTGATCGAAAGCCGTTCGAAGAAAGGTTTTTTCGTGAGTTCGGGGCCGCGCCGACGCAGGTGTTCCGACAATTCCGCCGTAGCATTGGAGCAGGCTGATGGACCGACTACGCACGACGCGCTTAACGGGATGGACAACCTGCCAGGAGTGGTGTCATTCGGTACGGCGCTATGCGGTGAAGCACTCTTTCCTGCGGGCGCACTCGCCCGCTGTATTGCCGCGACCGTGCGGCGTCATAGCGCGCTTCTTTCCACAGTGTCGTTTTCACCGGGGGCACAGCGACTGCGCAACAGCCTTGCGTCACACGCGGCAAACTGGAACTGCCAGCTAGAGGCTGACGACCTCCTGGTTACGAACGGCTGCGTAGAAGCCTTCAGTCTGTGTCTCCAGACCGTGGGGAAGCCGGGCGATGCGGTCATCGTCGAATCGCCTGCCTACTACGGCTACCTCTCCACAATTTCACAACTCGGCATGTATCCGGTGCCCGTACGGTTCCATGGGCGCGAGACCGAAGCCCTGACGGAGGTGGCGCAGATAGCGCGTGAGCACCGCGTCGCAGCCTGTCTTGCTGCGACGGCGGTGAGCAATCCAACCGGCGTGAGCATGACAGACGAGACTCGCCAGGCACTTGTGGCGCTGCTCGAATCCCTGGCGATTCCGTTGATCGAGGACGCGACTTTCAGCGATCTGCATTTCAACGCCGTGCAGCGCGCGGCAAAGTCATACGATCGTACTGGCAATGTGCTCCTTTGCAGCTCTCTGTCCAAAACGCTTGCGCCAGGATTGCGTGTCGGCTGGGTCGCCGGCGGGCAGCGTCACCGGGAAATCGTTTCCTTGAAGCGCGCAATGAGCGTTGGCCAGCCTCTGATCATTCAAGAGGCGATAGGCGAATTTCTGGAGGGCGGAAGTTACCAGCATCATTTGCGGCGGCTGCGAAAGCAGTGCTGCATCCAAGTTCGGGAGACGGTCGAATACATCCGTGAGCATGCGCCGCGAGGCACGTTCGTGCGCGAGCCGGACGGTGGCTATTTGTTGTGGATTCGCCTGCCGAGCGGCTTGTCGGCGATGCCACTTGCTCGGCGCGCTTATCGGGAGGGCATCACCGTTGCGCCCGGCCCGCTGTTCGCTCCGGGAGGGGCCTTCGACGACCATATACGACTCAATTGCGGCAATCCGCTCGACGAGCGTCGGCGCTCCGCGTTGGGGCGTCTGATCAATTTGATGCGCGAAATGGTTGGCTGATGTCTGTGGCGTGGGGCTGGTATCGCGATGCAAAGATTCAGCGACCGATCGTGGGTACATCGCCTGCCATTCTTGTGAAGCCGAGAAGTTGCGCCAGATTCCATCTCTCGCCACTAAAGGCAAAGATTGCCTTCGGAGACAATCACGGCAAATCCGCCAATCTCGATCCGTCTCAAGCCATCTGGTCCACGCCAATAGATGCTTGCGTCGCGGCCAACATGACGGCCTTGGGTTGCTATGGCATTCGCCGACCCTTCGCGCCATCCATTCCGTGACGCGATCAGAGCGGCCGCACATGCATTTCCACCTCCGCACGCAGCGTCTTCGGCAACCCCGATGGCTGGCGCAAACGAGCGCAGTTCATAGTGTGCGTCTGCGCGATCGGTGCGCGCAACGACGGTGATGCCCGAGACATCGTGAACGCGGCTTAGGCCGTCGATGGAACGCAGGTCAGGCGTCAGACGATCGATAGCGTCCGGGCGGTCGAACAGCGCAACAAGCCAGCGCGCACCAGCGTCCACGAACGAGACGGCGCAACCAGCGGCATCGGCTCCAAGTGCCGCTGTCACGGCGCGAGTATCGTCCACACCAAACGGTATGACGCGCGGCGCGGGTGTTTCGAACGCGATGCGCCCGGAGGACGCATCACACGTGCGCATCGGTACCAGGCCCATCGGGCATTCTTGCAGCAGCCCCCCGTCATGAGGCACTGCGATGCCCTTCGAAATCAGGACACGCGCGGCGCCGATGGATGGGTGCCCTGCGAACGGGAGCTCCCGCATGGGGGACCAGATGCGCACTCGGTAATCGGCACGCACATCGGCCACGTGTGGCATCACGAAGACGGTTTCCGGCATTCCGATCCACTCGGCGACCGCTTGCATCGTACCGGCGTCCGGTTCAGTCTGCGGGATCACTACGGCTACGGGATTGCCCCGCAATGCACGCCGAGTGAATACATCAACGAGAAAGAGTTTGGCGCCAGCGCTCTCTATGAAGTCCATTCCTCTGCGACAGAGATAAGCGTGGCTGCTGCCAGTTCACACGATTCGCGCATCACATCCAGATGTGTCGTCGCGCGAATCCTGCCGTCGTCGAGCACCCGCACCCGTACCCCGCGTGCAAGTACATGGTCCGCGAATGCTCGCACATCGATCCGCAGGTTCTGCACGCGAAAGAGCAGTATGTTTGACTGCGGCGGATCCGTATCGAGAGCAAAGTAGGGACTATTCGCAAGCAGGCCGGCAATCAGCTTCGCGTTCGCATGATCGTCTGCAAGTCGCTCAACATGATGTTCAAGCGCATAGAGCGCGGCTGCAGCAAGAACACCCGACTGACGCATAGCGCCACCAAGCCGGTACTTCCACGTCCACGCATCCTGGATAAAATCTTCGCTTCCGCACAGTACGGCGCCAACGGGACAACCCAGGCCCTTGCTGAAATCGATCCACGCACTATGCCAGCCTGCCGTGTATTCGGCGGGAGCGATTCCAGTGGCCGCCGATGCGTTGAGCAAGCGCGCACCGTCGATGTGAGTGAAAAGGCTCGCGTCGTGTGCGACATCGCGAACCGCTCTGAGCGTACAGATTGGCCAAACAGCGCCACCGCTGAAGTTGGTCGTTTGCTCGACCGATACCATTGCAGATCTTGGTGCCGTTCGGGACGGCACTCGGATTGCTGAGCGACACTGCTCTGCGGAAAACACCCCATTGCGCGTCGTGAGGGGGGCGATAGCCACACCTGCAATTGCCGACGCGCCAGCACCTTCGGTCGCGCAGATGTGTGCGCCGGCGTCGGCGATAAGTTCGTCGCCAGGGCGCGTATGCACGAGCGTGGCGACAAGATTGCACATCGTTCCCGAAGGCATGAAGAGTGCGGCCTCATATCCTAGTAACGACGCGACGTGCGCGCACAGTGCTCGCGTGGTCGGATCTTCGTCCGCCTGCTCGTCGCCCACCACGGCAGAAGCCATTGCCTCGCGCATGCCTGTGGTGGGCTTTGTCTTTGTGTCGCTGTAGAGGTCAATCATCGCGTGGTCATCAAAGACTGCTGTGTACGGGCTCATTGCTTTGGCCGTAAGTATCGCCATCGGGCGTGTAGGGTGCGTAAAGCACGTCGTTGGCGTGCAACGTTGAGGCATCGTCTGCGAATCCTGCGGGGGTGAGTGCACGACGATTGACCTGCAGATTGAAGACGTCGAAGCGGTTGTAGTAGCCCACTACATCCTGGAACTGCTTGGGCACCACACAACGGGCGAGGTCAATATCAGCGTACACGATGCCCTCGTCGTCGCGCAGCGTGTCGCTGATGACTCGGCCATCAGGACCGAAAATCATCGAGACGCTCTTCGGTGACTCCTCCAGCAGTTGCCGCGCACGTGGGTTGTCGCGGGCGACAAGGTCGATAGCCTGCGACGGCAAAAATCCGGAAGCGACAATGTTGAATACCTTGCCCTCGAATGCATGCGCCCCTGCACGCAAGCGAATGGCGCCTTCGAGGTCATAGCCAGACTCTCCGGGCGGGTGAGTTGGCCAGCGCGGAGAAAAGGACGAGATGTGGACGCTTTCGCCTTGGGCCAGCAGCGCGAATCTGGCAAGCGAGTTCGTGTTTTCGCCGCAGACGAGTGCGCCGACGCGGCCGACGGACGTGTCGACCACGCGCAATCCACTGCCATCGCCATTGGCCCAAGTCAGCTTTTCCCAATACGTCGGCACCAGTTTGCGGTGCCGATTGAGCAAACGGCCGTCCTCGCCAATGAGCAAATTGGTGTCCCAAATGCACGCTGGACTGATTGGCGTCCCCTCATTGATGCCAATCGACACGACGACACCGTGGCGGCGAGCAGCCTCCTGCAGCTGCCGTACCTCTGGCCCGGGAACTTCGATTGCACTCGAGGCCAGCCGATGGAAGAAATTATGTACGTCGACGGGGGCATAGACGCCCGACCAGACGGGGAAGCATGACACGAAGGCCTCGGGGAACGCGACGAGTGCAGCACCATGGCTGGCAGCCTCCGCGATCAAGGCGCAAGCCTTGTCGATCGTGCGCGGCGTGTCGAAGTAATACGGGGCGACGTGACAGGCCGCCGCCCGAAATGCAGGGTAGGTTTTCATCGGTGCGCCATTCGGTTGCAACTAGACCCATTGTCTGGGGAAGCGCAGAGCGAAGTCGATGCACAGAGATACCCAAAAATCGTGGAACAGCTCGGACGACCAGCAATGACATGACCAGCATCTCGGTCAGGCCGGTGGGGAGGAGGTCATGTTTCGGCGCCACCCGACGGAAGCATGAGCAGTTGAGGGGCGTTGCTGCGCTAGGCCAAGCGACTACAAAAGGAGTGCTGGCCGCCATGATTGAAGCATCGGGGGATTGGGCTTTGTGCTGTCAGAAGTGCGGTATGGACTACCTTGGGTTCTCTAACGGTACAGCTGAACAAAGGATCCTAACTAAAGGGGGAGGGCAATTAGCTCTCATTGCCGGGTATTGTGCTGAGCAACGTGTCATATGGCCGCCCACCCGCTGGCGCTCCGACAGACTTTATTTTCATCCGACCGACTTTATTTTTAGCGATCACTCGCCAGCAGAACGTCAGTGATTCCGGTAGACTAATGATTGACGCATCAATCGTTGATGTATCATTTGTCTCCCCCGCCATGGCCGTCCACACCGCGCTACCGCATTCCCATACCCAGGTCTTGCCGTTCAAGGAATCGCTGCTGGCGATGCTCGGCATCTGCTTTGTCGTCGTGCTGGTGGCGCTGGACCAGACCGTGGTCGGCACCGCGCTGCCAACAGTGGTGGCTGAGCTCAAGGGCTTCGAGCTCTATGCGTGGGTGGCGACGTCCTATCTGCTGACGTCCGTCGTGACCGTGCCGATCTTTGGACGGCTGGGCGATTTCTACGGGCGCAAGCCGTTCGTGATCGCCTCCATCGTGGTCTTTACGCTCGCCTCCGTGATGTGTGGCATGGCGGGCAGCATGACCTTCCTGGTGTGGTCGCGCGCGCTGCAGGGCATCGGCGGCGGCATGCTGGTCGGCACGGCCTATGCCTGTATTCCCGATCTGTTTCCCGACGCGCGCGTACGTTTGCGCTGGCAGGTGATGCTCAGTGCCTCGTTCGGCATCGCCAATGCCATCGGCCCGACGCTGGGCGGGTGGATGACGCAGGCGTTTGGCTGGCGCTCGGTGTTCTACGTGAACGTGCCGTTTGGCGTGCTGGGGCTGTGGTTTGCCTGGCGCTTCCTGCCGCATCTGCGCCAGAACGCGCACGTTGGCCGCATCCGCCTGGACTGGCAGGGCGCGGTGCTGATCACCGTGGCGCTGGGCGCGCTGCAGCTCTTCGTTGAATGGCTGCCGCGCCATGGCTTGTCGCTGCCGATGCTGGGCTGGCTGGTGCTGTCGGTGGTGGCCTTTGTGGGCCTGTGGTGGTGGGAACAACGTGCCGAGCAGCCGCTGCTGCCATTCGACATGCTGCGCAACCCGTCGCTGGCAGCGCTGTTCATGCTGGCGATGCTGTCGGGGTTCTCGATGTTCGCGGTGCTGTTCTATGCGCCGCTGCTGTTCCAGGGCGGCTTCGGTATGTCGCCGCAGGAGGCGGGGCTGGTCATCACGCCGCTGGTGGTGTGCATCACGCTGGGCAGCATCATCAACGGGCGCATCGTCACGCGCATTCCCAAGCCCAATGTCATGCTGTACGCGGGCTTCGTGCTGCTGACGCTGGCGCTGGCCGGCATGTCGGTCTCGTCGCGCACGACGTCGCATGGGATGCTCACCTTCCTGATGCTGCTGGCGGGCCTGGGCCTTGGCTTCGTGCTGCCCAACCTGACGGTGTTTGCCCAGCAGAGCGCCGGCCGCGCGCATTTGGGTATCGCCACGGCGCTGCTGCAATCGCTGCGCATGGTGGGCGGCATGGTGGGCACCGCGCTGGTCGGCACGCTGGTCAGCGAGCGCTTTGCCTCCGGCGTGGGCGATGCCCTGCGCGCCGATAATGCGACGCAGTGGCTGCACCGCCTGTCCGATCCGGAAATTCTCATTGACCATGAAGCGCAGACCGCCTTGCTCGCGCAGATGCACGCGGCCGGCCACGACGGCGCCGCGCTGCTCGAGGTGGCGCGCCATGTGCTGGTGGGCGCGATCCACATTGGCCTGATCGCGGCGACGGTGGTGGCGGCCATCGGCCTGTGGCGCGTGCGCCGGGTGCCGCCGGTGGTGCTGCATCACGTGGAGCCCGTCCAACACACGGACTCAGCAACGCGCTCAAGGTGATCCCAGCGGTCCAGCGGCGCTAGGCCGGCGAAATGACTTCACATCATCTTGACAGCGTTTCTAAGACGTTCGTGACCCGAACCGGTTACGATGCGCGCATTCCCGCAATTTCACGCCTGATCGATGACCTCTGAACGCGAACGCTTCGCCGTCATGCACCAGTTCGGCCGCACCTACCGTGCGTTCATGGCCGCCTTCGAGGTGCACGTCGGCCAGCCCATGCCACGCTGGCGCATCCTGCTGGCGCTGCACGACCAGTCCGGCGGCGGCCTCGCCCAGAAGCAGCTGGCCGAGCGCCTGCAGATGGACCCCGGCGCGCTCACCCGCCAGCTCAAGGTGCTCGACCAGCTCGGCTGGATTGAACGCACCACCGACGCGCGCGACAACCGCCTGACCAACGTCTCCCTGTCCGATGCCGGCCTGGCGATCGTGCTCGAATGCATGCCGCGCCGTGTCGCTTTCCTCAATGCCACGCTCGACGGGTTGCCCGACGATCTCGTGCACGCGCTGTCCGAGGCGTTGGCCCAGATCGAGGCGCGCATCGCTGAGGTGCCGCTGTTGCCGGGTGCGGCCGGCGCTCCGGCTGCAGGCCAGACCGATCAAGCCGAAGCGCGCTGACTGCGTTCAGCCGCGCAGATTCAGGAGACTTCGCATGTCCCGCTGCTGCTGGGTCAACGACGACCCGCTGATGATCGCGTACCACGACACCGAATGGGGCACGCCCTCGCACGACGATCGCCATCTCTACGAGATGCTCGTGCTCGAAGGCGCGCAGGCCGGGCTGTCCTGGCAGACCATCCTGCGCAAGCGGGCGCGCTACCAGGGGGTGTTCGACGGGTTTGACCCGGCGCGGGTGGCGCGTTTCACGCCCGCGCGCATCGAGAAGCTGCTCGCCGACCCCGGCATCGTGCGCAACCGCGCCAAGGTGGAGGCGGCCGTCATCAACGCGCGCAAGGTGCTGGAGGTGCAGGACGAAGTGGGCTCGCTCGATGCGTTCCTGTGGGGCTTCGTCGGCGGCAAGCCGGTGGTCAATCGCTGGGAGAGCTACCGTGACGCGCCCGCCGCCACCGATACCTCCAAGGCGATGAGTAAGGCGCTCATTGCACGCGGCTTCAAGTTCGTCGGCCCGACCATCTGCTACGCCTTCATGCAGGCGACCGGGATGGTGGACGACCACGAAGCCGGCTGCTTCCGGGCCGGCAAATCGAAGAAGGCGAAATAACGGGCGCCTGATGGGTGCCTATTGGTCGGCGTGCAACGTGCGATTGCGGCCGGCCAGCATGCCCGCTGTAATGGACGCCAGCGCGATCGCGCTGAACAGCCAGCCCATCACCGCCCAGCTGCCGGTCAGGTCGTGCAGCACGCCCATCAGATAGGGCCCGGCTGCGGCCACCGTGTAGCCAATGCCCTGCGTCATCGCCGACAGGCTGCCCGCCACGCGCGCGTCTGCCGAGCGCAGCACGATCAGCGACAGCGCCACGCTGAAGTTGCCGCCCTGGCCCAGGCCCAGCAGCACGGCCCACCACCACAGCGTGGAGAGCGGCGCATACAGGCAGCCGAGCAGGCCAGCCCAGCACATCAGCATCATCAGCAGCACGGCGGGCCGCTGGTCGCGCCCGAGCCGCGCCACGAAGGGTCCACCCAACGCGGTGATGAGCTGCACCATGATCGACACGGCCACCACCATGCCCGACTGCACGGCAGACAGGCCGCGGTCCTGCAGGATCACCGGCACCCAGCCGAACACGCAGTACGCCAGCGACGACTGCAGCCCCATGTACAGCGTCACCTGCCACGCGATCGGCTTGTTCCATAGCGAGACACGCTCGATGCGCGCGGCTGAGCCCTTGCCGTGCGCATGCCGCATGTGCGGCCACCAGGCGACAAAGGCGAGCAGCACCGGAATGGCCCAGAACGCCAGCGCCGGTTGCCAGCCTCCGAGCCATACGGACAGCGGCGCACTCGCGCCCGCGGCAACCGCCGCGCCCAGGCACAGCGCCATGGTGTAGACGCCGGTCATCAGGTCCGCCTGGCGGCCGAAATCGCGCTTGAGGATGCCCGGCAGCAGGATGCCCGTCACGCCGATGCATGCGCCTGCCGCCAGCGTGCCGGCAAACAGCGGCACCACGCCGCCCGCGCTGCGCAAGGCGATGCCCGCGGCCAGCGCAATCAGCAACCCGCCCACGGCGCGTTCGGCGCCAAAACGGCGGGCCAGCACGGCAGCCGCCGGCGCGAACACGCCCAGGCAGACCACCGGCAGCGTTGTCAGCAGGCCAGCCGTCGCGCCCGACAGCCCGGTCCCCGCCGCCACCTGCTTGAGCACCGGTGACAGGCTCGACAGCGCTGGCCGCAGGTTCACCCCCACCAGCACGAGCCCCACCACCAACAGGGCCAGTGCGCTTGTCGAGCGGACACTGGCAGTGTCATGGAGGGGAGAGGCGGTGGGCTGCGGTTGGCGGGACATGGCGGCAATGGAGGCAAATCAGCCGCCGATGGTAACGCGCGCGCCGTAATGGTGCATGCGGCCACGCCAATCGCCACGCTGCCGGAATTGCTATTGCGTTCCGGGCAGGCGTGCCGCGAGGTCCTCAAGGACCGCTGCCGGAGGATTGCCGCGCTCGGCGGCCAGGGCCAGGGCGCGACGCGTGAGCGCGGCGTACAGCGCGGCATGGTCGGCGCCGAGCGCATCCAGCGCCTGCACGTGGCGATCGATCACGCCGCCATCGCCACGCGAAACCGGCCCAGACAGCGCCCCAGTCAGACCACGCGCACGCGCGGCGGCCAGGGTGCCGTCCACCAGCGGCCACATGGCGGCGATGGCGTCATCGCGGTCGATACCGGCGGCTTGCCATAGCGTGGCCGCCTCGTGCAGCGCGCACAGCAGGAAGCTGGCGGCGTAGTTGGCGCCCGCGTGGTACAGCGCGCGCTGGCCGGCGCGCACGCGCAGCGGTTTGCAGTCGAGCCGGCGGGCCAGATCGGCCAGCGCGGCGTCGTGCGGCGCATCGGCATCGATGGCGATGGAGGCGCCGCCCAGGCGCTCGGCATCGTCCGGCAGGCCCGCAAAGAGGAAGAGCGGATGGAAGCTGGCCGTGGCGGCGCCGGCCTGCCGCGCGAGCTCCAGCACGTCGCGTTCGCTTGCGCCGCTGCAATGGATGACGAGCTGGCCCGGCCGCCACCGCACGCTCGCCGCCACCGCAGCGATCGCATCGTCCGGCACGGTGATGAAGACCCAGTCCGCGCGGTCGGCCACGCCTTGCGCGTCGAGCGGCTGTGCCGCCAGCACCTGAGCCAGCGCGGCCGCATGCGTCTGCGTCCGGCTCGCGACCGCTACGCTGCGTACGCCCGCGCGGTGCGCGCGCTCCGCCAGCGCGCGCGCCAGCCGCCCCGCGCCAATCCATCCGACCGATACCGGCGATTCCACCGCAGACGCAGCCACCATATCCACCACCTGAAAAGGAACGCCCGGATCATATGTCGCGGGGAGCGCTCACTATGCAATTAACCGACAGCGCGTTAGGCCGCCCCCCAAGGCTGCTGGCAGCAGAAACGGGGGATGCTAAGCGACGTGGACAGGCTTAGCCACCCCGCCGGGCGAGGCGTAGCGGACCGGCTGACGATCGACTGATGCACCGAACCACCTTATCGTGTCGTAACACGCAGCCCCCTACGATTGATGCATCATCTGGGCCGATGAAAACGGACCCCCTCGTGCCGGGAAATGCGTCCCGGCCCTACCCGACTGGGCATAATTCCGCCAGCGCCGCGAGGCGCAGTCCAAAGGATGAGCCCATGGAATCAGGTCGACCCGCCGGCACACGGTTGTACGGCGGCCTTGCCCGATGCGCCGCGCCCGTGTTGCTGGCGCTGGCCGGCTGCGCGGTCGGGCCGGATTACCGCACGCCCCAGCTGGGCGGCACCGAGGCGCCCACCGGCTGGCACGCGACGCTGCCGCATCACGGCGATCGCATGCGGCTCGCGCGCTGGTGGGAGCAGTTCCGCGATCCCGCCCTCACGCAACTGATTGAACAGGCCGATGCCACCAGCCCCACGCTGGCGCAGGCGGTCGGCCGCGTGCGCGAGGCGCGTGCGTCGGTGTCGAGCAGCCAGGCCGCGCTGTTTCCGCAATTGAAAGGCAGCGGCTCAGCCAGCCGGCAAGGCGGTTTTGGTGGCAGTCAGTTCACGGGCGGGCTGGGCGGAGCGGGGGTGTCTTCTACCAGCCTGAGCCCGACGCTGGGGCTCGGCACCTTCACCACGCTGGCCGCGACCGCCGATGCGTCGTGGGAACTCGATCTCTTTGGCGGCAAGCGACGCAGCCTGGAAGGCGCCGACGCGCGCTTCGATGCCAGCCTCGCCGATTGGCACGATGCCCGCGTCACGCTGTCGGCGGAGGTGGCCAACACCTATCTGCAGCAGCGCCAGTGCGAGGCGCTGGTCGCCATCGACGAGACCACGTTGCACTCGCGCCAGGAGACCCTGCAGCTGACCGAGCGCAAGTTCAGCGCTGGGTTTGTCGCCCCGGCCGACCTGGCGCAGGCACAGGCGACCGTGGCCGATGCGACCAACGTGCTGGAGGGCCAGCGCGCCCAGTGCGCGCAGGGTCTCGACCGGCTGGTGACGCTTACCGGTCTCGACCATGCAGCGATGGCGGCATGGCTGGCGCCGGGCAGCGGCCGCATTCCCGCACCGCCCGATGCCGGCGCGCCCGAGGTGCCGGCCCAGGTGCTGTCGCAGCGGCCCGATGTATCGTCGGCGGAGTGTGCGGTGGCGGGGGCCAGTGCGGACATTGGGGTGGCGGTGGCGAGCCGCTTGCCGTCGCTCACGCTGGCGGGCTCGATCGGCATCAATGCATTCCGCATCAGCGGGCAATCGTTGACGACCAAGTCGTGGTCGTTCGGGCCGTCGGTGTCGTTGCCGGTCTTCGACGGCGGTGCCGGTGCCGCGCGGGTGGAAACCGCGCGTGCCCGCTACGACCAGGCGCTGGCGGGCTACCGTGCCAAGGTGCGCCAGGCCGTGCAGGAAGTCGAGGATGCACTGGTGCGCCTGGATGCGGCGGACCGCCGGCTCGATGCGGCGACCGTCGCCGACGCGCAATACGCCAAGGTGCTGGAGGCCGCCAGCGCGCGCTATCGCCTTGGCGCTGGCAGCCTGCTGCAACTCGAAGATGTGCGGCGCACCACGCTGTCCGCATCGCAATCGCTGGCGGCGGTGCAGCTCGAACGCGCGCAGGCGTGGGTCGCGCTGTACAAGGCCGTGGGCGGCGGCTGGCGTGATGACGCTGGCGTCGCCATCCCGTCGACCACGACTTCCCCCAATGCTTCGGCGCCGGCTGCGAGCCGCAGCGCGACCTCCGGAAACGCTTCATGACTGCAAAACGAGTTTGGATGGCCGCAGTGGCTTCGGTCTTGGCGGGTTTGCTTGCCGCATGCGGACAGCGCGGGCCGGACGCCAAGGCCGCAGCGGCCAAGCCAGCGCTGACCGTCAACGTGGTCCACGTGAGCCAGCGTGACTGGCCGCGTACGGCCATGGCCAGCGGTGCCGTGCAGGCATGGCAGGAGGCGAGCATCGGCGCCGAGGTGAGCGGCCTCAAGCTGGCGGACGTGCTGGTCAACGTGGGCGACGTGGTCAAACAGGGCCAACTGCTCGCGCGCCTGTCGGACGAGACCGTGCGCACGGACCTGGCCGCGCAGCGCGCCGCGCTGGCCGAAGCCGAGGCCGCCGCCGCGCAAGCTGCCGGCGAGGCGCACCGTGCGCACGAGCTCGACAAGAGCGGCGCCATCAGCCAGCAGGACCTGACTCAGTACGACACGCAGGCCAAGACGGCGGCCGCCAAGCTGGCCTCGGCCCGCGCGCAGTTCGACAGCCAGCAGATCCGCTTGCGCTACACGCGCGTGGTGGCGCCGGACGATGGCGTGATCAGCGCGCGCTCGGCGACGGTGGGGGCGGTGGTGTCGGCCGGCACCGAGTTGTTCAAGCTGATCCGCAAGAACCGCCTGGAGTGGCGTGCGGAAGTGCACGGCGATCTGCTGCCGCGCATCCAGCCCGGCCAGACGGTGCGTCTGCACAAGATGGACGGCGGCGTCGTGACGGGCCGCGTGCGCCAGATCGCGCCCACGGTGGACCCCAACACGCGCAACGGCCTGGTCTACGTCGACTTGCCGCCCGATGCTGGCGCGCCCGGTGGCGTGAAGGCCGGCATGTACCTCTCCGGCGAGGTGCTGTTGGGCAACGCGCCCGCCACGACCCTGCCAGAGACTGCTGTCTTCTCGCGCGACGGCTACGACTACGCCATGGTGATCGGCCAGCAGAACCACGTGCGCCAGACCAAGGTGACGATCGGCCGCCGCCAGGATGGGCAGGTGGAGGTCACGCAGGGCATCGGCGCGGCCGACGCCGTGGTCGCCGTCGGTGCCGCGTTCCTGACCGATGGCGATATGGTGCGCGTGGCCGCCGCTGGCGAAGCCGTGAGTGGACCAATTTCGGCGCCGGCAGGGGCCGCGCGATGAACTTCTCCGCCTGGGCCATCCGCAAGCCCATCCCGTCGATCCTGCTGTTCATCCTGATCACGGTGGCGGGGCTGGTGTCGTTCCGGATGCTCTCCATCCAGAACTTTCCCGACATCGACTTCCCGGCGGTGTCCGTCACCGCCAGCCTGCCAGGCGCAACGCCCACGACGCTTGAGACCGAGGTCACGCGCAAGATCGAAGACAGCATCGCCAGCATCGGCGCGATCAAGCACATCACTTCCACCATCAACGACGGCGTGTCGGTCACGATGGTCGAGTTCCAGCTTGAGAAGGACGTGCAGGAGGCGGTGAACGACGTGCGCGATGCCGTCAGCCGTGTGCGTGCGCAGCTGCCATCGGACGTGCAGGAGCCGGTCATCTCGCGCGTGACCTTCGCCAGCCTGCCGGTGCTGACCTATGCGGTGGAAGCGCCGGGCATGGACGCGGAAGACCTGTCCTGGTACGTCGACAATACCGTCAGCAAACGGCTGCTGTCGGTGAAAGGCGTGGCCAAGGTCACGCGCCAGGGCGGCGTCGACCGCGAGGTGCGCGTGCAGCTTGACCCGGTGCGGCTGCAGGCGCTGGGCGCCACGGCGGCCGATGTTTCGGTGCAGGTGCGCGGCATGCAGCAGGAGGCGCCGGGCGGGCGCGGCAACATCGGCGGGCAGGAACAGGCGGTGCGCACGCTCGGCACCGTCACGAGCGCGCGCGACCTGGCGCAGATGAACATCCCGCTGTCGGATGGTCGGCGCATCCGCCTGTCGGATGTGGCCGACGTGCGCGACACCGCCGCCGAGCCGCGCCAGATGGCGCTGCTCGATGGCAAGCCGGTGGTGAGCTTCCAGGTGTTCCGCTCGCGCGGCGCCAGCGAGATCTCGGTGGCCGAAGAGGTGCGTGCGGCCATCGCCAAGCTGCAGGCCGAGCGCCCCAACGTGCACATGACCGAGGTCTACAACATGGTCAAGCCGGTGGTGGATGCCTACGCCGCGTCCATGCACGCGCTGTACGAGGGTGCCATCCTGGCTGTGCTGGTGGTGTGGCTGTTCCTGCGCGACTGGCGGGCGACGTTCGTCTCGGCCGTGGCGCTGCCGCTGTCGATCATCCCGACCTTCGCGGCCATGGACCTGCTGGGCTTCACGCTCAATGGCATCACGTTGCTGGCGCTGACGTTGGTGGTCGGCATCCTGGTCGACGATGCCATTGTCGAGGTGGAGAACATCGTGCGCCACCTGCGTAACGGCAAACCGCCATTCGAGGCGGCGATGGAGGCCGCGCAGGAGATCGGGCTGGCGGTGATCGCCACCTCGCTCACGCTGGTGGCGGTGTTCCTGCCGACGGCCTTCATGAGCGGCATCTCGGGCAAGTTCTTCAAGCAGTTCGGGTGGACGGCGTCGCTGGCGGTGCTGGCCTCGCTGCTGGTCGCACGGCTGCTCACGCCGATGATGGCCGCCTACCTGCTCAAGCCGCTGGCCGAGCCCAACCGCGATAGCTGGATCATGGTGCGCTACCTGAAGGCGGCGCGCTGGTGCCTGGCGCATCCGTGGAAGACCAGCAGCATGGCGGCGGCGTTCTTTGTTGCGTCGGTCGCCATCATCGGCCTGATTCCAGCCACCTTCCTGCCACCGGAAGATTGGGCGCAATTGCAGATGACGGTGGAAGCCCCGCCCGGCAGCACCATCGCGCAGACGCGTGAGGCCAGTGAACGTGTGCGCCAGGTCGTCATGCAGCACAAGGAGGTGCACCGCGTATACACCGCCATCGGCTCTGGCGTGATGGCCGGCGTGCCCGGCTCCAGCGCCGGCGAGGTGCGTACCGCCACGCTGACGATCTCGCTCACCCCCCGGCGCAGTCGTCACGCCAGCCAACAGCAGATCCAGCGTGAGTTGCGCGAACAGCTGGAGAGCGTGCCGGGCGTGCGCATCTCGTTTGGGGCGGTCGGCTCGGGCGAGCAGTTGCAGGTGGTGCTGGCCGGCGACGATCCGTCCACGCTGAAGAACGCGGCGCGCGACGTGATCCGTGACCTGCGCACGGTGCCAGGCCTGGGGGCCGTCACGTCGTCGGCGAGCCTGCTGCGGCCGGAGATCATCATTCGCCCGGACTTTGCCCGCGCGGCGCAGCAGGGTGTGACGGCCGCGGCCATCGGCCAGGCCGTGCGCGTAGCCACCGCCGGCGATTACGACGTCAACCTGCCCAAGATGAACCTGCCGGAGCGGCAGGTGTACATCCGCGTCGAGCTGGACCCGAAGGCGCGCAACCAGATCGAGACCATCCGCCAGCTGCGCGTGCCCGGCCGCGATGGGGCTGTGCCGCTGGCGAACATCGCCGACATCTCGCTGGCCAGTGGCCCCGCGCAGATCGACCGCTATGACCGCAGCCGCAACATCACCATCAGCGTGGGGCTGGAGGGCAGGGCGCTGGGCGAGACCAACCAAGCGGTGGAGGCGCTGCCCTCCATCAAGAACCTGCCGCCGGGCGTGCACCGCATCGCCGCGGGGGATGTGGAAGGCATGCAGGAGCTGTTCGGCAGCTTCCTGCTCGCCATGTTCGCGGGGGTGCTGTGCGTGTATGCGGTGCTGGTGCTGCTGTTCCACGACTTCACGCAGCCGGTGACGATCCTGGCGGCGTTGCCGCTGTCGGTGGGCGGGGCGTTCGGGCTGCTGGCGCTGTTCGGCTTCAGCCTGTCGCTGCCGGCGCTGATCGGTTTGCTGATGCTGATGGGCATCGTGACCAAGAACTCGATCCTGCTGGTGGAGTACGCCATCGTGGCGCGGCGCGACCTCGGCATGTCGCGCACCGAGGCCATCCTCGATGCGTGCCACAAGCGTGCCCGCCCGATCGTGATGACCACGGTGGCGATGACCGCCGGCATGGTGCCGATGGCGCTGGGCCTGGAGGGCGACGCGGGCTTTCGTGCGCCGATGGCGGTGGCGGTGATCGGCGGGTTGCTGACGTCCACATTCCTGAGTCTGCTGGTGGTGCCGGTGGTGTTCGAGAAGGTGGATGACATCAAGGAATGGGCGTGGCGCAAATATCGTGGTGCGCGTCATCACGCGCCCAAGGCGGAGCCCGCTTCGAAACCCGCTTCGAAACCCTCCTCGCCGCAGGTGTAGCATCGGGCGGCCAGCCAGAACGACCCGCAACAGGAGACCGCCGATGCCCGCCGCCGTGTTGTTCCAGACCGATGGCCCGGTCTGCACGATCCAGCTCAACCGGCCCGACTGCCGCAACGCGGTGGACGGGCCAACCGCCGCCGCGCTGCTTGCGGCGTTCGAGCGCTTTGAGGCGGATGACGCGCTGCGGGTGGCGGTGCTCGGCGGCACGGGCGGACACTTCTGTGCCGGGGCGGACCTGACCGCTGTTGGCGATCCCGCCAGACGCAATCACCTCGACCCTGACGGCGCGGCCCCCGGGCCGATGGGGCCGTCGCGCATGGCATTGTCCAAACCGTTGATCGCGGCGGTCAGCGGTTATGCCGCGGCGGGTGGGCTGGAACTGGCGCTGCTGGCAGACCTGCGCGTGGTCGAGCACGATGCCGTGTTTGGCGTGTTCTGCCGGCGTTGGGGGGTACCGCTCATCGATGGCGGTACGGTGCGCTTGCCGCGCATCGTTGGGATGGGGCGCGCGCTCGACATGATCCTGACCGGCCGTGCGGTACAAGCTGATGAGGCACTCGCCATGGGCCTCGCCAGCCGCGTGGTCGAGACGGGGCAAGCGCTGGTCGTCGCACAGCAGCTCGCCCGCGAGATCGCCGCGTTTCCGCAGCAATGCATGCTGGCCGATCGTGCCTCAGCCTACGGGCAGTGGGATCTACCGCTGGCACAAGCGCTGCAGCAGGAGGGCGCGCGTGGCACACCGATGGTGTTTGCCGAAGGCGTGGCCGGTGCGGCCCGGTTTGCAGCAGGTGCTGGGCGGCACGGGCAGTCGAGTTAAGTTGATTGCTTTCAATTTTTAAAAGTCAACCCGCAATTCGGGGGAAAAGCTTTCGCTCGGTTTTAAGTTTTCTGAATAACGTCCGATTAACGGTAAAATCCACCGTTCGGCGCCAGCGGGTTGGGTGTCGTCAAAAATATAAGCAGGTACTCAGGGGTAGTTGTTGGGAGTGGTGTGCCACGTCGCGGGCTTGCGCTGCAGCGTCGGGCGCGCCTTGTCGCCAGCGCGTTGCTGCGGGCTTGCGCTGCCAGACATCCGCCGGTCTTCATGCACGGCGCGTCATCCCGTTCTCTTCCTTGTTTGTCTGATGCGCGTGACACGCTGCGCCGATGCTTTTTGCGCAATTTGCGCAAATGCGTCGCGCGTAGATGTAAGTATTTTGGAATACTGACTTAAGAAATTTTCAAGGGGAGAAATCGAGTGAAGGCAATCTCGACAGTGGTGTTTGCCGGCGCGGCTGCGCTGGCATTGGGCATGCTCGGCGGCTGCGCGACCGAAACGTCGCAGGCGCTGCCGGTGCAGCAGGTGGCAACGGCCGGCCAGGCATACACCGGTGTGCGCACGCCGATCGCCGTGGGCAAGTTCGACAACCGTTCGGCCTACATGCGCGGCGTGTTCTCGGACGGCGTGGACCGCCTGGGCGGTCAGGCCAAGACCATCCTGATCACGCACCTGCAGCAGACCAACCGCTTCAACGTGCTTGATCGCGACAACATGGCCGAGATCAAGCAGGAAGCGACCATCAAGAACACCGCGCAGAAGCTCAAGGGCGCCGATTACGTCGTGACTGGCGACGTGACCGAGTTCGGCCGCAAGGAAACCGGCGACCAGCAGCTGTTCGGCATCCTGGGTCGCGGCAAGGAGCAAGTGGCCTACGCCAAGGTCGCCCTGAACGTGGTCAACATCTCGACCTCGGAAGTCGTGTACTCGGTGGGCGGCGCGGGTGAATACAAGCTGTCGAACCGTGAAGTGATCGGCTTTGGCGGCACTGCCAGCTATGACTCGACGCTCAACGGCAAGGTGCTGGACCTGGCCATGCGCGAAGCCGTGAACAAGCTGACCAGCGCGATCGACAGCGGCGCCTGGAAGCCGGGCGCGCAGTAACACAACAAAACGAAAAATCAGACAGGGGTAACAACACTCATGAGCAAGCTGTTTGCGATGTGGCGTGTGGCGGCCGGCGTGGCCGTCGGGAGTGCAACGCTGGCCGGTTGTGCCGGCCCGAAGCCGCTGTACCAGTGGGAAGGCTACCAACCGCAGGTGTACGGCTACTTCAAGGGCGAAGCGAAGGAAGCGCAAGTCGCAGAACTCGAGCGCGGCCTGGAGAAGATCAAGTCCAATAACGGCGCGGTGCCACCGGGCTATCACGCCCAGCTGGGTCTGCTGTATTCGGGTCTGGGCAAGGACGACCAGATGGTGCAGGAATTCCAGAGCGAGAAGGCACTGTTTCCGGAGTCGACCTCGTACATCGACTTCCTGATGAAGAACGTGAAGAAGGGGACCAACTGATGGCCAAGCGCTTTTTGAAACTGGCGGCCGTGGCCGGCGTGGTGGCCCTGATGGCGGGTTGCGCGGCACCGACCAAGAACGTTGACTATGCAGCCTTCAAGGCCAGCAAGCCGCGCTCGATCGTGGTGTTGCCGCCGCTGAATGAATCGCCGGACGTGGGCGCCACCTACGGCATGCTGTCGCAAGTGACGGTGCCGCTGGC
>CAJXMR010000004.1 GCA_913056305.1 uncultured Ralstonia sp. | reverse complement strand
CCGCGCCGCTGCGCAACCGCGTGGGCGGCGAGCCCATCGTCATCCTGGCCGCGCCGGTGCATGACAAGGACGGCCGGCTGGTCGGGCTGATCGGCGCGTCGCTGTACCTGCTCAAGCCAAACTTCCTGGGCGCCCTGCGCGACATGCACGTGGGGCAGACCGGTCGCGTGTTCCTGGTCGCGCGGGGGGCGAAGCCGGTCTTCATCGTGCATCCCGAGGCCGACAAGGTGCTGGCGCCGCTGCACACCGACCCGGCCATCGAGGCGGCGTTCTACGCCGATCCGGCGGCCTTGCCCGAGCCCGGTGGCGACGTGGTGACCACGCAGGACGTGATCGCCACAGGCTGGACACTGGGCGCCGTGCTGCCCGGCGCGGAAGCCAACCGGCACCTGTCCGCCATGCGGGCGCGGTTCCGTTGGACGCTGATCGTGCTGGCCGGCGCGATCGGGCTGTCGGTGTGGGCCGCCATGCTGTGGCTGTTGCGCCCGCTGGGCCGGTTGCATGCCGCCATGACGCAGCTGTCGACCACCGATCTGCGCACCATCACGCCGATCGATCTGCCGCAGGCCTCGCCGGAAATCGAAGCGGTATCGACGGCGTTCCATACGCTGATGGGTGAGGTGGCGCGCCAGCGGGCCGAGCTGGAGGCCGTCAACGACGCCTCGCCGCTGGGCCTGTTCCGCTGCGATGCGGCCGGCCACATGGTGTATGCCAACGCGGCGTATCGCGACATCCTCGGTGTGACGCGCGATGAGGTCACCGACGACGCGTGGCGCGCACGGCTGCATCCGCGAGATCACGATGCCGTCATGCGAGGCTGGGCCGACGCCATGTCGCAGGGCGCAAGCTACAGCGCAGAACAGCGCGTGCTCGTACCCGGACGCGGCGAGCGGCTGCTGACGGTCAACACCGCGCCGGTGCGCGTGGACGGCTGCGTGGTCGGGCATGTGGGCGCGGTGGAGGACATCACCGTGCGCGCGCGCGCTGAGCGGGCCTCGCGTGTGCTGACCAAGATCCTCGACTCCACCACCGATTTCGTCGCGCAGACCGACGTGCGCGGCAACATCACCTACATGAACCCGGCGGGCCGCCGCTTTGCCGGCCTGGCACCCGAGGCCGACGTGAGCGGCATGTCGGTGGCGGATTTCTACCCGCTCGACACGCTGCGCTGGCTGCGCGAGGTGGCCGTGCCCGCCGCCACGCGCGACGGCGTGTGGATTGGCGAAACCACCGTGCGCGGCGAGCACGGCCGCGTCGTGCCGATCAGCCATATGCTGATCGCGCATCGCGATCCTGCGGCTAAGCTGGAATACTTCTCGTCGATCATGCGCGACATCACGCAGGAGGTCGCGAGCAAGGAGGCACTGCAGCGCAGCCGCGAAACGCTGCAGACGGTGACGGACGCCATGCCCGCGCTGGTGTCCTTCATCGACGCGCAGGAGCGCTTCCGCTTCCTCAACGCGGCCTACGAAAAGGTGTTCGACCGGCCGGCCGCCTCCATGCTGGGCCAGACCGTGCGCGAGGTGCTGGGTGAGAACACCTACCGCATCGTGCGCGACGCGCTGCACCGGGCACTGAAGGGCGAGACGGTTGTCTTTGAGCGCGAGCACCGCGGCCGAGACGTCTACAGCTGCGAGGAGATCAACTACATCCCGCAGTTCGACGCGCTGGGGCAGGTGACGGGCGTGCACTCGGTCATCCTCGACATCACCGAGCGCAAGAAGCAGGAGCTGCGCCTGCGTGCACTGTCCACCACCGACCACCTGACCGGCCTGCTCAACCGCGCCGGGTTCGAGGAGCGCCTGGAGGCCGCCATCGAGCAGGCGCGCCTGAGCGAGACCAGCGGCGCCCTGCTGCTGTTGGACCTGGACGGCTTCAAGCTGGTCAATGACGCCTACGGGCACGCCACCGGCGACGCGTTGCTGCGGGCGTTCGCGCAGCGGCTCGCGCGCACGGTGCGCCCGTACGACGGCGTGGCGCGCTTCGGCGGGGACGAGTTTGCGGTGATCCTCGAACGCCTGTCGCATGCGGACGATGCCAAGACCGTGGCCGGCAACATCCTCGCGGCGTGCAACAAGCCGTTTCGCCTGTCAGAGACCACGGTGCAGGTGGGCACCAGCATCGGTATCGCCGGATTCGATGTCCGCACGCTCGCGCAGAACGTGGTGTTCGAAGCGGCGGACGAGGCGCTGTACGAGGCAAAGTCGCGTGGCAAAGGCCTGTTCGTCAGTGCCGACGAGCTGTCGGCGGGCTGATTTCGGCGCACGCAGAAATGGGTACGCTTGATGGATCGGCGGTGCTGATTTCCTCGGAATGTTGCGCCGCAGCAGGCTTTCTACCTTAGCAAGCGGCGGAGAATTCCCTATCGCACGGTCGTACGCTTTCCGGTAAAGTCCCGCGACTGACTGCGCGCGCCGCCACCCTGGCGCGTTGCACAAGAGCGCTGTACCCATGGCGCCTTCGCTTCACACTCCGACGCACTCCGGGTGTGCGCATGCCCGATCCGGCATCGCTCGCACGGCAGGTCTCCTGCGGTTCCGCCAACGTTTCCGATGGCGCGCAAACCGGGCAGGCGCGTGGCCGGACGCGATGCAGGGCGCATGCGGGGGAGCGACGGTGTTGGGCCAGCGCATCTTCGAGACCAAAAATCGCAATCGCCAATCGCGACGGATAAAAAGGAGCAGGTTCGCATGCAAAAGACGATCAAACGGCTGCTGGTGACGGCAGTGGCTGCGGGGGCGGCAATCGCAACGGGGTCGACGTTCGCGGCCCAGGACATCAAGATCGGCGTGGCCGAGGCACTGTCGGGCGGCGCTGCCCAGTACGGTTCGGCCATCCGCAACGGTTTCCAGCTGGCGGCTGACGAGATCAACGCCGCCGGCGGCATCAATGGCAGCAAGATCGCGCTGGTGATCGAAGACGAGCAGGGCAAGAAGGAAGAGGCCATCAACGTCTTCAAGAAGCTGATCTTCCAGGACAAGGTGGCGATGGTGTTCGGCCCGACCCTGTCCAACTCGGCCCAAGCGGCGGACCCGATCGCGCAGGCGGCCAAGACGGTGGCCTTCGGCACCTCCAACACCGCTGACGGCATCACCAGCATCGGCGACTACGTCTTCCGCAATTCCGTGACCGAAGCCGACGTGCTGCCGGCCACGATCCAGACCGTCGTGAAGAAGGCCGGCGTGAAGAAGGTCGCCGTGCTTTACGGCAACGACGACGTCTTCACCAAGAGCGGCTACGACAACTTCAAGAAGGCGCTCGAAGACCTGAAGATCCCGGTCACCACCACCGAGACCTTCGCCAAGGGCGACGTGGACTTCAAGGCCCAGCTCACCAAGATCAAGGCGACCAACCCCGATGCGATTGTGCTGTCGGCGCTGATCGCCGAGGGCGGTCCGATCATGGTGCAGGCGCGTCAGCTCGGCCTGAACGTGCCGATCATTGGCGGCAACGGCATGAACTCGGTCAAGGTGTTCGACCTGGCTCGCGACAAGTCCGACAACCTGTGGGTCGGCAGCCCGTGGTCGATCGAGAACCACACGGCCGAGAACAGCAAGTTCATCACCGCCTACACCGCCAAGTACAAGGCCGCGCCGGACCAGTTTGCCGCGCAGGCGTATGACGCGATGTACATCGCCTGCAAGGCGCTGAAGACGGTCAAGTTCAGCGGCAATCTGGAAGCGGACCGCAAGGCCGTCCGCGACGCGCTGCCGGCGGTCAAGCACACGGGTGCTACCGGCGCGTTTGCGTTCCGCCAAGTGACGGCACGCGGCAAGCCGGCTGGGTACGACGCGGTGCAGACGCCGATCGTGAGCGTGACCAAGAACGGCAAGTACACGATCGAGAAGTAATTTCCGGTCGGCTTTGAGACCCTTTGAACGGGACAGGCGGGGCGTAGCTAAACCTACGCCCCATCGCTTTTTTGTGGCGCCAAGCCACACAGCCATCTAATTCATCATGCTGGAACAGCAACTCGTCAACGCGCTGTCGCTCGGCTGCGTGTATGCGTTGTTCGCCCTGGGGTTCACGCTGGTCTTCGGCATCCTGGGCGTGATCAACCTGTCGCACGGCGCGGTGTTCATGCTGGGCGCCTACGCGGCGCTGCAGGTCGTGACCCATTTCGAACTGCCGCTGTGGGCGGCACTGGCCGTCGGCTTTGTCGTGAGCGGCGTGGCCGGGCTCATCCTCGATGTGCTGCTGCTGCGCCCCCTGCGCCGCCGCAACGCACCGCACCTGATCCCGATGATCGCCACCATCGGCGCGGGCATCGCCATCAACAACGCCATGCAGGGCGTGTTCGGGGCGGAGAACCTGCGCTTCCCGTCAGGGCTCGTGTCGGATGCCTCGCTGGACCTCGGCGGCATCCACCTGACGCCGCTGGAGCTGGGCATCATCGTGCTGTCGTTCGTGCTGATGGCGGCGCTCATGCTGCTGCTCAAGCGCACGCAACTGGGCCGCGCGCTGCGCGCGATCGCGGAGTCGCCCAAGGCAGCGGCGCTGCTGGGCATCAACGTGGAAGGCCTGTTCCTGCTGACCTCGTTTGCCGCCGCGGCGCTGGGCGGGCTGTCCGGCGTGCTAATCGGCCTGTACTCGAATGCCGTGTTCCCGCTGATGGGCCAGCCGATGCTGCACAAGGGCATCGCGGTCATCATCCTGGGCGGCCTGGGCGACATTCGCGGCGCGATGCTGGGCGGGCTGTTCCTCGGCTTTGCCGAGGTGCTGTCGGTGGCCTACATCGGCTCGACCATGCGCGATGCGGTGGCGTTCGGCCTGTTGTTCCTGATCTTGCTGGTGCGGCCGCAAGGGCTGTTCGGCAAGGTGCTGGAACGCAAGGCATAAGGAGGCCGACGACATGGAATGGTTCGACAATTTCTGGTCGGTCTACAGCAACCTGGTGCTGACACTCGGCATCAACGCGCTGCTGGCCCTGTCCATCTACCTGACGCTGTCGTGCGGCCTGCTGGCGATGGCGAATGCGGCCTTCATGGGCATCGGCGCCTATACGTCCGCACTGCTGACGATGAGTGCCGAGATGCCGTTTCCGGTGGCGCTGCTGGGCGGCATGCTGGCGCCGGCCGTGGTGGCCGTCGTGATCGGCCGGCCGACGCTGCGGCTCTCGGGCGTGTACCTCGCCATGGCCACGCTGGGTTTTGGCGAAGTCGTGCGTGTGCTGATCCTGAACACCGAGAACTGGACCGGCGGCGCGCTGGGCCTGAACGGTATCCCGCAGCTGACCCAGTGGTGGCACGTGGCGCTGGCCGTGGCGCTGACGCTGTTCGTGCTCGCGCGCATGCGCCGCTCGAAGGTCGGCCGCGCGTTCGAGGCCATCAAGGAAGACGAGACCGCCGCCGGCCTGATGGGCATCAACGTGGCCGGCACCAAGCTGCTGGCGTTCACGCTGGGGGCAGCCATTGCCGGTCTGGCGGGCGCGCTCAATGCGCATCTGACGTTCTTCATCGGCCCGAACGAGTTCGGTTTCGACCGTGGCGTCGAAATCCTGACGATGACGATCCTGGGTGGCACCAACGGCCTGACCGGCCCGGTGCTCGGCAGCGTGATCCTCTCGCTGCTGCCGGAACTGCTGCGCGCGTTCAAGGATTTCCGCCTGGTCGTCAACGGCCTGATCCTGATGCTGATCGTGCTGTTCCTGCCCAAGGGCATCTGGGACCCGGCGCGGTTCGCGCGCTGGTTCGGCCTGAAGCGCGGCGGCACCATGCCGGGCACAGCCGATACTCGCGCTGCCTCCAATGAATCGCACTGAGGCTGCCATGCTGAAACTCGCATCGATTTCCAAGCGCTTTGGCGGCCTGTCGGTCTTGCAGGACGTCAACATCGAGGTGCCGCAGGGCACCATCTTCGGCTTGATCGGCCCGAACGGCGCCGGCAAGACAACCGTCTTCAACCTGATCACCGGGTTGCTTGCGCCCACGGGCGGCACACTCACGTTCAACGGTGAAAACCTCGTCGGACGCAAGCCCCACCAGATCACGCAGATGGGCATCGCCCGCACGTTCCAGAACATCCGCATCTTCAAGGAGATGACGCTGCTGGAGAACGTGGTGGTTGGCATGCACCGGCACCTGGACTACGGCGCGCCGGGCCTGCTGCTCTCGCTACCCAAGTACCGCGCCGCCGAGCGCCGCGCGCGCGACCGCGCGCTGGAGCTGCTGTCGTGGGTCAAGCTCGACCACAAGGCCAACGATATCGCCGATAACCTCTCGTACGGCGACCAGCGCAAGCTCGAACTCGCGCGCGCCCTGGCCACCGAACCGAAGCTGCTGCTGCTCGACGAACCCGTCGCCGGCATGAACACCGGCGAGAAGGTCGACCTGATGGCCGAGATCGAGAACATCAAGGCGCGCGGCTACACGATCTTCATGATCGAGCACGACATGCGCTTCGTGATGGGCCTGTGCGAGCGCATTGCTGTGCTGAACTTCGGCCGCATCATCGCCGAAGGGCCGCCGGACGCCATTCGCAACGACCCGCAAGTCATCGAGGCCTACCTGGGCCGCGACGATGACGACGCAGACGGCGCTGCCGCATCGCAGGAGGTGACGGCATGACCGTGCTGCTGGAAGTCAAAGGGCTGGACGTATCGTACGGGCACATCGCGGCCGTCAAGGGCATCGACTTTGCGCTCAAGGCGGGCGAGATCACCTCGCTGGTGGGCGCCAACGGCGCGGGCAAGTCGACCACGCTGCTGGCGCTGTCGGGGCTGATCCCGAAGGCGATGGGCCAGGTGCGCGGCCAGGTGCTGTTCGAGGGCGAAGACGTGAGCGGCCTGGCGCCGCACAAGCGCGTCGAGCGCGGCATCGTGCAAGTGGCCGAGGGTCGCGCCACGCTCACCACCATGACGGTGCGCGAGAACCTGGAATTGGGCGCCTACACGCGACGCGACCGTCGCCAGATGGCGTTTGACCTGGAGCGCGTGTTCCACCTGTTCCCGCGCCTGAAGGAGCGCATCGACGGCATGGCCGGCAACCTGTCGGGCGGCGAGCAGCAGATGCTCGCCATCGGCCGCGCGCTGATGGCCCGCCCGCGCGTGCTGCTGCTGGACGAGCCGTCGATGGGTCTGGCGCCGATCATCGTGCAGGAGATCTTCCGCATCCTGCGCACCATCAACGCCGAAGGGCTGACGATCTTCCTGGTCGAGCAGAACGTGCGCCAGGCGCTGAAGATCGCGCAACATGGTTACGTGTTGGAGACCGGCCAGATCGTGCTGGCCGACACTGGGCAGAACCTGCTGGGCAATCCGCGCGTGCTGGAAGCCTACCTGGGCGGCTGAGCGTTCCTGACCCGCCCCGGCGCGCAACTTTGCCGGGGCGCGAAAACCGCATCCCCATTGGGTTTGCGGGTGGTTTCCATCAAAAAGCGTACCCGTTTCTGCGTACGCTTTTTTCTTGCCTTGCGCCTTGCTATTGGCCCGCCAAGATGTGCCGGTTGGCCTCGAACAGTGCGATCAAGCCATTGGCCACGGCCCGCACGCGCGGTGAGCGGCGCACGTCTGGGTGGATCACCAGCCAGATTTCCCGGTGCAACGCAGGGTCATCCACTGGCAGCCGGCGCAAAAGCGTACCCGTTTCTGCGGGCGCGCCGAGGAAGTGCGGCAGCGCTGCCACGCCCAGCCCGGCCAGCGCTGCCTGGTGAATTGCCGATAGGTCGCTGCAACGCAGGACCACGCGGCGCTCGCCCGCATAGTCATCCAGCCAGCGCTGCTGCGGCACGTGGCGCAGACGCTCGTCGTAGCCGATGAACTCCCACTCCGCCTCGGGCCGCGCCAGCACTTCGGGCATGGCATACAGGCCGTAGCCGAGATCGCCGAGTGGGCGTGTGGCGAGGTTCGAGGCCGTCGGGCGCGACAGCCGGATGGCGAGATCAGCCTCGTGCGCCATCAGGTTGGCATTGCGCGTTTCGCCCAGCAGGACCAGGTCGATGCCCGGCCACTGCCGCCGCAGCGCAGCGAGGTGCGGCGCGATGAAGTGGCTCGCGATGGTGGGCGGCGCCGACAGGCGTACCGTGCCGCGCAGGCTGCCCGCACCCGCCGCTGCGCGGGCAAAGCTCGCCGCCTCGTGTTCCATGCGCGCCGCCCGTTCGGCCAGCGCGCGACCTTCGTCGGTCAGGCGCCAGCCGCGCGGCAGACGGTCGAACAGGCGCACGCCGACCGCCTGCTCCAGCGCATCGGCGCGGCGCGCCACGGTGGAGTGCTCCACCGCCAGCCGGCGCGCGGCGGCCGACAGGCTGCCCTCCCGTGCCAGCACGAGGAAGTAGCGCACGTCATCCCACTGCAAGGAAGAGGAAGGTTCGGCCGCCGCGCGCGCAGGCGATGCGCGTTTGGGTCGATCCGTGCTTTTTTGCACAGAAGCTGCTCAGGTTTTGTGAATTCCCGCGTGATTCTGAACGGAATATGCTTGTTTCACAACATGGCGACCAGAGTGCCGCCACCCGAAAAACCGAAAAGCGTACCCATTTCTGCGAGGGCATCTGCCATGCATGCGAACGTGATCCAACTGCTTGAACTGGGGCCGGCACTGGGTTTGCAGGCCACCACCATGCTGCGTGGCCGACCTGGCTCGCCATCGGGCAAGCGCGAGGGCGTGCGGGTGCCGGTGGGCGCCACCCATGCGCGCGAAGATGCGGCAGCGGCACATCAGGCGCTGGAGGCGGGCTCCACGTCGGGTGCGCTGTTGTGGCGTCCGTAAGACCGGGTTGCCGCAATGGATTGCGTACTGGCAGGATGGGTGCCCAACCCGCCGCGGCGTGGCATTTCTCCAAGGAGGCACCATGCAGAAGATCACACCGTTCCTGTGGTTCGACACGCAGGCCGAAGAGGCGATGCTGTTCTACACGTCCATCTTCAAGCACGCCAGGCCCGGCACCATCCGCCGCTACGGTGAGGCGGGCCCAGGCCCGGCGGGCTCGGTCATGTCCTGCTCCTTCGAGCTGGAGGGGCAGACCTTCCACGCGCTCAATGGTGGCCCACACTTCCAGTTCACGCCCGCCATCTCCTTCTTCGTGAACTGCGAGACGCAGGCGGAGGTGGACGCCCTATGGGACCAGCTCGGCGACGGCGGCCAACCCAACCGGTGCGGATGGCTGACCGACAAGTTCGGCGTGTCCTGGCAGATCGTGCCGACGGTACTGGGCGAGATGCTGCAGGACAAGGACCCCGAGCGCGCCCGGCGCGTCATGCAAGCCATGCTCCAGATGCAGAAACTCGACATCGCGCAACTGAAAGCCGCCTACGAGCAAGGCTGAGCGACACCGCAAACCGCAAAAGCGTACCCATTTCTGCGAGGCGTCCGGCACGCCTGTGGCCATGTCTTGCCTTCGATTTCGTCTGTCATCCAACCAGGAGATTGCTCCATGCTGTACCTGATTCTTTTCACCTACCGCGCCCCGCTCGAACAGCTCGACCGCATCCTGCCGGCACATCGCGCACACCTGCAGGCCCACTACGAAAGCGGGCATTTCCTGATGTCGGGCCCGTTCTCCCCGCGCGAGGGCGGTGGGGTCCTGGCGCGCGGCGCGTCGCGCGTGGAGATCGAGGCCATCGTCGCGCGTGACCCGTTCGTGGTGGAGGACCTGGTGGAGGCCCGCGTGATCAGCTGGGCGCCGAACCGCAGGCTCGATGAGGTGCCGCAGGCGTGGCTGCCCGACGCCGCGGTGAGCACGCGTACATAAAGCCTGCCGGTGTGCCCGCTATCATGACGGCCTGACCGTACAGGAGCCGTCATGTCCGCTACGCCGCCGCCATCGCCCGACCTTCCGCCACGCCTGCCATGGTGGGTGCGCGCGGCCGCGCGGCTGCCGTTCCAGCGTGAACACCTCGTGCTGGTGATTGCCGGCGTGATCGGCTGCGCCGGGGCCCTGTCGACCATCCTGTTTCGCGAATGCCTGCGCCAGCTGCAATGGTGGCTGTCCGGCACCGACCAGGGTTTGGTGGCGACAGCGCGCGCACTGCCGTGGTGGGCACGCCTGCTGGTGCCGACCATCGGCGGCGTGCTGGCCGGGTTGACGCTGCAATACGGGCTGAAATGGATTCCGCGCAAGGGCGCCGAAGACTATATGGAGGCCATTGCCGTGGGCGACGGCATTCTGAGCGCGCGGCAGAGTTTGGTACGCAGCGCGTCGTCGCTGTGCTCGGTGGCCAGCGGTGCTTCCATTGGCCGCGAAGGCCCGATGGTGCAGCTGGCGGCGATGTGTGGCTCGTTGCTGGGCCGCGTGCTGCGGCACGTGACACCGGTGTCGGTCGACCAACTGCGCCTGCTGGTGGCGTGCGGTGCGGCGGCCGGTATCACCTCGGCTTACAACGCGCCGATCGCGGGCGCCGTGTTCGTCTGCGAGATCGTCTTTGGCGCCATCACCACGGCCACGCTGGGGCCGCTGCTGGTGGCGGCCGTCACCGCCGACATCGTCGTGCGTCAGTTCTTCGGCTATGGCGCCGTCTATGCCATGCCGCATTTCGATTTCGTCTCCGGCTGGGAGGTGCTGACCTACCTGGGCCTGGGGCTGGCGGCGGGGATGGCCGGGCCGTTGTTGCTCGGCCTGATCGACCGTGCGCGCGAGGCTTTTGCGCGGACCCGGCTGCCGTTGGTGTTGCGGCTGGCGGCGGGCGGGCTGATCGTCGGTGTGCTGTCCACGCGCGTGCCGGAGGTGTGGGGCAACGGCTACAGCGTGGTCAACGGTTTCCTGCACGAACCGTGGCTGTGGCAGACCGTGGCGCTGGTGCTGATCTGCAAGGTGTTGGCGACGGCGGCCAGCGCGGGTTCGGGTGCGGTGGGTGGCGTGTTCACGCCCACGCTGTTCTGCGGCGCGGCGCTGGGGCTGCTGTACGGCACCGGCATGCACGCGCTGCTGCCGGGCGCGGCGCCGGTGCCGGTCAGCTATGCGGTGGTGGGCATGGGGGCGCTGCTGGCAGCCACCACGCATGCGCCGCTCATGTCGATCCTGATGATCTTCGAGATGACGCTGTCATACCAGGTGGTGCTGCCGCTGATGCTCGCGTGCATCACCGGGTATGTAACGGCGCATGCGGCGGGTGCGCCGTCGGTGTACGCGCGTGCGTTGGCCCGCAATCAGGAAGATGCGCGCGACGACGCGCAGCATTTGCAGCCGTCATCACCGGAAGTGTCCCCGTCGGACAGCACGCAGAAATAGGTACGCAGAAATTCGTACGCAGAAATGGGTACGCTTTCGCTGCCGTGACCTGTCCCACGACCGGTTGACGTGCCGGCCATTGGTACAAGTCGTCAATTTCTAAACACCTCAGCACGGGTTTCGATCGCACGCGGCGGCTTTGCCTACAGTGCGGGCCACCTTGCCATCCGAGCAAGGCATTCCGCTCGTAGGAGACCCCCATGCAGACCTCGTTCGATCTGCCGGCCGCCAGTGGGCGCGCCGTTCCAGCGCGGCGCCCGGCGTCGGCGCGCAAGGTGGTGATCGCGGCATCCCTGGGCAACGCCCTGGAGATGTTCGACTTCACCGTCTTCAGTTTCTTTGCCGCGCTCATCGGCAAGCAGTTCTTCCCCGTCGACAACGGCGGCATCGTGTCGATGCTGCTGGCGCTGGCCACCTTCGGCATCGGCTTCGTGATGCGGCCGCTGGGCAGCATCGTGATCGGCTTCGCGCCCACCTACGCGCAGATCGGCCTGTTCGCGCCGCTGCTGGTCGTCGCCGGGCGCCTGTTGCAGGGCTTCTCGGCCGGCGGCGAGATCGGCGCGTCGACCACGTTCCTGATGGAGTCGGGCACGGCCGACCGGCGCGGCCTGATGGTGTCGTTCCAGATGGTCAGCCAGGGCGCGGCGGCGCTGTGTGGTGCGCTGTGCGGCACGCTGCTGTCGGCCAACCTGTCGCCCGAGGCGCTCGAAGGCTGGGGCTGGCGCGTGCCGTTCATCCTGGGCCTGCTGATCGCGCCCGTGGGCATGTACATCCGCAAGAACCTGGACGAGACGCACACCCAGAGCGACGCCCCGAGCGCGCGCCACGGCGGCGCCTTCGGCTACGTGCTCAAGCACCATCGCCGCGAGGTCACGCTGGGCGTGCTGATGATGGTGGGCCTGACCACCGCCATGTACATCGTCGCGTTCTACATGCCGAGCTATTCGATCAAGCTGCTGGGCATGCCCAAGGCGGGGTCGTTCCTGTCGGGTTGCGTGGCTGGCGCGGTGATGATCGTCGTCTCGCCCATCTTCGGCCGGCTGACCGACCGTCTCGCCAGCCGCAAGACGCTGGTGGTGATCTCGCACATCGGCATCCTCCTGCTGATCCTGCCGTTCTTCTGGTCGGTCAACCAGCATCCGCTGCTGGCCGTGATGCTGCCGGGCGTGGCCGTGCTGATCGCCTTCCTGATGGCGGGGTGCTCGTCGGCGTTCCTGATGCTGATGGAGTCGTTCCCGGCGCACGCGCGCGTGACCGGCCTGGGCCTGGTCTATGCGATCTGCGTGACGCTATTTGGCGGGTTTGCGCAGTTCATCGTCACGTGGTTGATCCACGCTAGCGGCAACAACCTCGCCCCGGCCTTCTACATGATGGCGTGCAGTCTGGTGAGCTTGATCGCCACCCTTGCCTTCCCCGCCGCGCCGCGCGTGCGCGCCGCGCAATAAGCCTCAGGGATTCCCCATGCAGACCCCTCAAGACATCGACGTTTTCTTCTCCACCAACGGCGCGCGCTACCGTGCGCTGGCCGATCAGATCTGGAACCTTGCCGAGCTGCGCTTCGCAGAAACGGGTTCGGTTGCGCTGCATTTGCAGGCACTGCGCGACGCTGGATTCCGCATCACCGAAGGCGTGGCGGGCATCCCGACCGCGTTCGTGGCGGAGGCGGGGCAGGGCGGCCCGGTCATCGGCATCCTCGGTGAATACGATGCACTCTCGGGCATGAGCCAGGATGCCGGCGCCACCGTGTGCCGACCCTCGCCCGAGATCACCAACGGCAATGGACACGGCTGCGGCCACCACCTGCTGGGCACGGCCTCGCACTTTGCGGCGGTGGCGGTCAAGACCTACCTGGAAGCCAGCGGCCAGCCCGGCACCGTGCGCTTCTACGGCTGCCCGGCGGAAGAGGGCGGCTCGGGCAAGACCTTCATGGCGCGCGCCGGCCTGTTCGACGATCTGGATGCCGCACTGTGCTGGCACCCGGACGTGTATACCGGCGTGTTCTCGCGTTCGTCACTGGCCAACATCCAGGCGTACTTCCGCTTTACCGGCAAGGCCTCGCACGCGGCCGCGTCGCCGCACCTGGGGCGCAGCGCGCTCGATGCGGTCGAGCTGATGAACGTGGGCGTGAACTACCTGCGCGAGCACATGCCGTCGGAGGCGCGCGTGCACTACGCGGTGACGAACAGCGGCGGTATCTCGCCCAACGTCGTGCAGGCCAATGCCGAGGTGCTGTACCTCGTACGCGCCCCGCACAACCCGGAAGCGGCTGCGCTGTACGAGCGCGTGTGCAACGTCGCGCGTGGCGCCGCGCTGATGACGGAGACCAAGCTCGAGATCGTGTTCGACAAGGCCTGCTCGAACCTCGTGCAGAACAGCGTGCTCAACCGCGTGATGTACAAAAACATCGAGCGCATGGGCGCGCCCGATTTCTCTGGCGACGACGCCACGCAGGCGCGCGGCTACTGGACTTCCATCACCGAGGACGATATCGCCGCCTCCGGCAAGCCACTCGGCCGTGCGCTGCGCGAGGCCAAGCCGCTGTTTGAGGGCATCGCCCAATATGACCCGGCCAAGGAAGAGCTGATCTACGGCTCCACCGACGTGGGCGACGTGAGCTGGGTCACACCCACCGTGCAGTGCGTGACCGCCTGCTACGCCTTCGGCACGCCCTTCCACTCGTGGCAGATGGTGGCGCAGGGCAAGCTGCCCGCCGCCCACAAGGGGATGGTGCACGCAGCCAAGCTGATCGCCGCCACGGCCATCGATCTGCTGCGCGAACCGGCGCTGCTGGACGAGGCCAAGGCGGAGCTGGTGGCCTACCGTGGTGGCAAGCCGTACCAATGCCCGATCCCCGCCGATGTCGCGCTGCCGTTCGCACGCGGCAAGGGGGTCTGAGCATGCGCAACCGCATCCTGAAGATGAGCACCGCTGTGGCCGCCCTGGCCGGTGCAGGCGGCGCGCAAGCCGTGCAGCTGTACGGCGCCGTCGATACCTTCGTCAGCTACGCCAAGGTAGGCGCCACCTCCACGGCCGCGCTGCAGAGCGGCGGCACCTCCACCAGCCGCTTCGGCCTGCGCGACAGCGAAGACCTGGGCGGCGGCTGGAAGGCCAATTTCCAATTGGAGAGCGGCTTCGAGGCCGACACCGGCCGGCAGGCCAACCCCGGCGCGCTGTTCAACCGCGAGTCGTGGGTCGGCATCAGTCACGCGCAGTATGGCGAGCTGCGCCTCGGCCGCGTGTACCCGGCCTACCTGCCGCTGAACGCCGATCCTTTCTATGGCGTGGGCAAGCTGTCGCCGTTTGCCAGCTTCTTCATGCTGGCACACGACCTGGGGCCGGGCGCGTCGGCAGTGGCGGCGCGGCAGGCGAAGTCCATCGTCTACACCACGCCGTCGGTGGGTGGGGCGACGCTCAAGTTGCTGGTGGCGCCGTCGGGCAACGTGACTGGGCCGCGTACGGAGAATGCCGGTGCGGTGGCCGAAGTCAAACAGGGGCCGTGGCATGCGGCCGCGTCGTACAACGCGGTGTGGAAGCTGCGCGCGCCGGGCGCGTCGCAGGCGGTGCGCAGCGACATCGTGTCGGCCGCGCTGGCGCACGACTTCGGCAAGTTCACGCTGCTGGCGGCCTACAACGCCATCCGCCCGAACGCCGACAACACCTATCTCGCGCAGGCGGCGACGCTGGGCACCGAGATCAAGGTGGGGCGCGACGTGATTCGTGCGTCGGTGGCGTATCGCAACGTGTCTGGGCAGCCGAACAGCTCAGTGGGTGTGCTGGTTGGCTATGACTACACGCTGTCGAAGCAGTCCAACCTGTATGCCCGGGTTGGGAGCCTCCGCAATCAGGGCAAGGGGCGGATGCATTACCTGGCGGCGCCCATCAACACGCCGGGCGAGTCGATGCCCTTTATCGTGGCGCTGGGTTTGCGGCACAAGTTCTGACGCGCGTGCGATGGCTGTGGCGCTTGTTGCGATGCAGCCATCCGCGCGTCTTTCAGCGGCCGGAGCGGCGATACAGCTCGGCCATGGCGCCGCACGTTTCGATGTGCAGCATCAGCGCGCGCTTGGCTTCGCGGCGCACGATCTGCCAGACGTGGCTGAGGCGGGAGACAGGGGCAGTGTGGAGGGCGATGGCTTTCATGGCGGCTTCTTTCTGAGTGATGACCTAGGGAATACCCTAATGTTAGTCGCAATATTGCGTTGCAGCAATTTTGCGCGCCGCCATGTCGTCACATCGCCACAATCGAGTGACTAACCGGTCACTCGCGTCACCGTGCCGGCATCTCCGTTCACGCAGATCGTCTCGCCTTCCTCCAACACCGCACGGATGCCCGGTACGTTCACCACCGCCGGAATGCCGAACTCGCGCGCCACGATGGCGCCGTGCGACAGGTAGCCGCCGGTTTCCATCACCAGTGCGCCCACCTTCAGGAACAGGGGCGTCCACGCCGGATCGGTGCTGGGCGCGACCAGCACGTCGCCCGCTTGCAAGGTGGTGCCCTCGGCCGCGCGATCGACCAGCCGCGCGCGGCCCTGGGCGATGCCCGCGCCGACCGCCGTGCCGGTCCATTGCGTACCGTGTTGAGCGCGCGCCGGCGTCGCCGGTGTGGGAGCCAGTGCGCCGCCGTGCTCGGTGATGAGGTCCGGCTCATGCTCGGTGGCCCAGCGTTCCAGCGTGTGCCGGCGCTCGCGTGCACGCTGCGCGGCGAAATCCCGTGCCAGCGCACCGGTGGCGGCGCTCACGCATTCGTCGAGGGTGAGGTTGAAGATGTCGTCGGGCTGCTCCAGTCCGTCGGGTCCGCCTAGATGACCGGCCAGTTTCAGCAGGCCGATGCGCAGCGCGTCGAGGTAGGCCGTCAGCGCACTGCGCGCAGCCTCGCGCTGGTTGCTGTCACGCACGGCGCTCTTGAGCAGGGTCCGCACGAGCGGGCGCAGCCAGAGCGGCAGCCGCTGCGCGAGCTGCTGCCATGCCCGTTGTGACGCAGCTTGCTGGCGCGCATGCACGGCCTGCGCATCGCTGCCGACCAGCCCGACGACGAGGTCGAGCAGGTAATCCGGCTGCTCGCGCCAGCGCGGGTTGCGGAAGTAGCTCTCGGCAATGGCGCGGTGGCCGTAGCGCTCCAGGAAGGTGCCGAAGCGCTGACGGAACGCGCTGTGCGCCGGCAGGTGCTGTGCCCACTCGGCGCCAATGCGCGTGTCGCTGCGCAGCCAGGCGAGCGCTTGATCGTCAGACGCCGCCACCTGTGCCAGCGCCATCAGGTCGTAGCCTTGCTGCGCGGTGACGCTGGGTTCACCACCGGCCATCAACGCGGCGGCCAGAGCATGGCCCTCGCCGGGGCAGTATTTCTCGATGACGTCGACCAGGCCCGACACCGAACCGCCCGCTGAGCCCTGCAGGAAGAACAGGCTGTTGGCGCGCGCGACGATGGCGCAGCGTTCGCGCAGGCATGCCGCCAGCGCGGCGGCATCGTCAGGCCAGGCGTCTTCACGCCATTGCGCGGCTTGCTTGCGCGCGCGGTTCAGGTCGCTTTGCGCGTGGCGGCGATGCGCACCGGCGCTGAGCAGATAGCGCAGCAGCCGAGCGCCGCGTGCCAGGCGCTGCGGCCAGGTCACGGCCGGTACAGTGATCTCCGGTTGCGTGCCGCCCAGCATGGCGTTGATGGCGCGTGGCGCGATGCCGAACGCGTCGAAGGCCTCCCACTGCATCAGCGAGACGTCCAGATAGAGGCGCCCATGGAACAGCGCCGCGTGGTCCGTGCCGGGCAGCACGGGGTAGCCCGCCAGCTCGTAGGTGAGCGTGAGCATGCGGTTGGCGGCGTTGCGATAGAGCGCCCAATCGAACGGCGAGAGCGGATCGGGAAACACCTCGCGTGTGTTGCCGCGTGTCCAGACGTTCTGCTGCGGCTGCAGCGCGGCGTAGGTGTGGCGGCCGCGCGTGGTGACAGGGCGCGCCTGCACGATCCAGAATCGTGCGCCGTCCCAGACCCATTCGATGTCGTAGCGCGCCTGGGCAAAATCCAGGGCGCGGGCGGCGTCGCGCGCGAGCGCCGCGAGCTGCATGAGCTGCGCATCGTCCAGGACCGCGCGTGCCGCCTGGGCCGGCGGCGTATCCACGAGCGCTGTGCCGCCGTTGGCGCGCGGCTGCGTCATGCGCTGCTTGCTGCCGATGTGCCGCTCCAGCACGTGCAAACTATCGTCGATGGGTGAGGCTTGCAGCCGGTAGGTGTCGCCGTCGGTCTGGCCACTCACCAGGGCTTCGCCCAGGCCCCAGTGCGCGTTGATGATGAGCTGGTCGTCGCGCCCCAGCAGCGGGTCGCAGGTGAAGGCGATGCCCGAGACGACGGCCGGCAGCATCGGCATGACGACCACGGCCATGGCGAGGTCCGTGCTGTCGATCTCGAGCCGCGCGCGATAGGCCAAGGCCTGCGGCGACTGGGCGGAGTCCCACACCGCTTGCACCGCCTCGGCCAGCGCCTGCACGCCGATCACGTTGAGGCGCGTTTCGTGCATCCCCGCGAACGAGCGCTGCGACGAATCCTCCTGCGGTGCGGATGAGCGCACGGCCAGTGGCGTCTCCAGCCAGCCGCGGTCTTCCAGTGCCTGCGCGAGTGCTGCCTGCACGGGGTCAGGTATCGGTTCACCGATCGTGCGCCCGCGGCTCGACCGCGCCGCCAGCACGAACCCATCCGGCACGGGCACACCGAGCGCGGCCATGCGGCCGAGTTGCCAGCCTTTGCCACCCGCCACCGCGGCGCCTGCCATGGCGGCACCCTGCCAATCCAGCACGACATCCAATACGCGCGCGTCCATCACGCCTCCTTGCGGCCGGCGCCGCGCACGAACACGTCGATGATGGCGGCAAAGCCTTCATGCAGGCTTTGCTCCGGATGCGGCAGCCAGCGCATGAGCGCGCCAAGGTAGAGGTATTCGAACAGTGTCGCCAGGTGGTCAGCCGTGAGCGTGGTGTCGAGTTCGCCCGCGAGCTGGCCGGCGTGGATCAACGCATTGAAGATGGACGCGAGGCCGCTGCGCCTGCCGACGTCGCGGTAGCGCGAGGCCAGATCGGCGTCGGCAAACCGGTAGCGGAAATACGGGGCGAGATACGGGCGGCGCGTGTTGCACCAGTCGGCCGAGGCCGACAGCAGCACGGACATGCGTGCCACGAAGCCGGTCTGCGCTTCGATCAGCGGGCGCAGTTGCGCGCCACCGTCTGCCAGTTCGGTATGGAACTGGTGGGCCAGCAGCGCTTCCTTGACGGGAAAGTGGTTGTAGAGCGTGCCCTTGGAGACATCCGCCTGCGCGGCGATCTGCTCCATCGTCACGGCGTCGTAGCCGTGTGTTTCGAACAGCGCAAAGGCGGTGGCGGCCAGGTGATCGAGCGTCTGGATGCGTTTGCGTTCACGGCGGCCAGGTTCGTCCGCCAGCAAGACCGATATCATCGCGGCACCTCATTTATTTGACGACGTACAATTTTATACGTCGTTCAAAAATATGCGCAAGCGCTGACGAGGGATTCGGATGTCGGTGGGACGGTACCGTCACTCAACTTTGCGGATGGTGCCCTGCGCCGCCGCGCACAGCCGGCGCTCGCCGGCCTGCACGGCAAATACGTCGCAGCGGCACACGGCCTGGGTCTTGCCGCTGCCGACCACGGTGGCCACCGCCAGCAGCTGGTCGGCATCCTTGGCCGGGCGCAGGTAGTTGATCTTGAACTCGGCGGTCACGGCATCGCCCAGCACCGAGCCGCCGGCGAAGGTGAGCGCGTTGTCGGCCAGGTACGACAGCACGCCGCCGTGCACGAAACCGTGTTGCTGCAGCAGCACAGGCGCCATTGGCAGCGACAGTTCCGCATGGCCCGGCGAGAACGCCTCAAGCTGCGCGCCCAGCGACGCGCTGAAGGGTTGCTCGGCGAGGACCTTGCGGCCAAAGGTAAGCAGGTCGAAGGACATGGGCGTCTCCTAGGGGAAATCAGGCGCTGATTGCGTGCCAGATGCCGATCGCGAGCTGCTTGCGCGTGGCCGGCGCGACGGTGATGGGCTGCTGCCGCGTCCACAGCGGCGTGAGGTGGATCAGCGGCGCGAAGACCAGGGCGATCCACACGTCGAAAGCCATCGCGCGCATCTCGCCGGCGGCGGCCTTGCGCTCGGCCCAGGCGCGCAGCACGGCAAAGGCCTCTGCGTTGGCGGCGCCGAGCGCGTGCGGTGCGCTGGCTACGGCGTCGGTGCGGCGCAGTTCGTGCAGCACGCGGGCGCGCTGCGGATGCAGCGTGACCCAGTCGATATATGCCATCACCAGGGCCCGGGTGCCGCGCTCGGCCGCCGGATCATTGGCCAGCACCGGCAGCAGGTGCGCGTGGAAATCCTGCAGCGACTGCTGATACAGCGCCAGCACCAGCTGTGCCTTGGTCGGGAAGTGGTGGTACAGGCTGCCGTTGCTCGCTTGCGCGCGCACGCGCACCTGCTCCATGGAGGTGGCGTCGTAGCCCTGCGCAAGGAAGAGATCGGCGGCGGCGTCGAGCAGCGCGTCGCGGGTGGTCGGTGTCGTCATGGACTGGAGTATTGCTCTGGAGTTCTACTCCAGTCAAGCGCCGAAACCCAGCGACCCGGTACGTGACGGGCGGGAAAAAAAAAAACGGCCGATCTTGCGACCGGCCGTTGCTGCTGCGGCTTCAGCCCGCTCGGGCCTACGCCCTGCGATCAGGCAAGCTCAAAGCGATCCAGGTTCATCACCTTGTCCCACGCGGCAACGAAGTCGTGCACGAACTTCTCCTGCGCATCCGCGCTTGCATAGACTTCAGCCAGGGCCCGCAGCTGCGAGTTGGAACCGAAGATCAGGTCAACGCGCGTGCCTGTCCACTTGCGTTGGCCGGTGGCGCGGTCCTGCCCTTCAAACACGTCCTCAGCGTCCGATAGCGGCTTCCACTCCGTGTCCATGTCGAGCAGGTTGACGAAGAAGTCGTTGGTGAGCGCCTCCGGCCGCTGGGTGAAGACGCCGTGCTGGGTTTGCCCCACGTTGGCGTTCAGCACGCGCATGCCGCCCACGAGCACCGTCATTTCCGGCGCGGTCAGCGTCAGCAGCTGCGCCTTGTCCACCAGGAATGCCTCGGCCGGCACGGCACGCTTGCCTTTGAGATAGTTGCGGAAACCGTCGCCGATCGGTTCGAGCACCGCCATGGAAACCACATCGGTCTGTGCCTGCGAGGCATCCATGCGGCCCGGCATGAACGGGACCTTTACCGCGTGCCCGCCGTTCTTTGCGGCTTGCTCGACGCCCGCGCAACCGGCCAGCACGATCAGGTCGGCCAGCGATACCTTTTTGTTGCCGGACTGGGCGTTATTGAACTCGCTCTGGAGTCGCTCCAGGGTCTCCAGCACCTTGGTCAGCTGCGGTGGCTGGTTGACCTCCCACGTCTTCTGCGGTGCGAGCCGGATGCGTGCGCCGTTGGCGCCGCCGCGCTTGTCGGAGCCCCGGAACGTGGACGCCGACGCCCAGGCCGTCGACACCAGTTGCGAGACCGACAGCCCCGAGGCCAGGATCTTGCCCTTGAGCGCTGCAACATCCTGCTCATCGACGAGCGTGTGATCGACCGCCGGGATGGGGTCTTGCCAGAGCAGTTCCTCCGTCGGCACTTCCGGGCCGAGATAGCGTGCGCGCGGTCCCATGTCGCGGTGCGTGAGCTTGAACCATGCGCGCGCAAACGCATCGGCAAACTGATCCGGATGCTCGTGGAAACGCCGCGAGATCTTTTCGTAGGCCGGGTCGAGCCGCAGGGAAAGGTCGGTCGTCAGCATGGATGGCGCCCGACGCTTGGACGGGTCGTGCGGGTCCGGCACGGTGTCGGCGCCCGCATCGCCCTTCGGCTTCCATTGATTCGCGCCGGCCGGGCTCTTGGTCAGCTCCCATTCGTACCCGAACAGGTTCTTGAAGTAGTCATTGCTCCACTGGGTTGGCGTGGTGGTCCAGATGACTTCCAGGCCGCTGGTGATGGTGTCATCGCCCTTGCCCGTGCCGAAGCTGTTCTTCCAGCCGAGGCCCTGCGCCTCGATGCCGGCCGCTTCCGGCTCGGGGCCCACGTTGGATGCTGGGCCGGCACCGTGCGTTTTGCCGAAAGTATGGCCGCCGGCGATGAGCGCCACCGTCTCTTCATCGTTCATCGCCATGCGCGCAAACGTCTCGCGAATGTCGACGGCGGCCGCGAGCGGGTCCGGGTTGCCATTCGGGCCTTCCGGATTGACGTAGATCAGCCCCATCTGCACCGCACCGAGCGGATTGGCGAGATCCCGCTTGCCGGAGTAGCGTTTGTCTTCCAGCCAGGTGGTTTCGGGCCCCCAGTAGACGTCTTCCGGCTCCCAAACGTCTGCACGCCCGCCGCCGAAGCCGAAGGTCTTGAACCCCATCGACTCCAGCGCGACATTGCCGGCCAGGATCATGAGGTCTGCCCATGAGATGTTCCGGCCATACTTCTGCTTGACCGGCCACAGTAGCCTGCGCGCCTTATCCAGGCTGGCATTGTCGGGCCAGCTGTTGATGGGCGCGAAGCGCTGCTGGCCGGCACCGGCGCCGCCACGGCCGTCGCCGGTGCGATAGGTGCCGGCGCTGTGCCATGCCATGCGGATGAACAACGGCCCGTAGTGGCCGAAGTCGGCCGGCCACCAGTCCTGGGAGTCGGTCATCAGGGCCAGCAGATCTTCCTTCACGGCCGCATAGTCGAGATGCTTGAACGCTTGCGCGTAGTCGAAGTCCTCGCCCATCGGGTCGGACTGCGGCGAGTGCTGGTTCAGGATCTTCAGGTTCAGCTGGTTGGGCCACCAGTCACGGTTCGACATGCCGCTGCCGGCGGTGTGGTTGAACGGGCATTTCGATTCAGTCGTCATGCGTTGTCTCCTGTGATCGCTTCCACTCGATGACCCGGTTGAGTTCATCGTCCGAACACTCCAATCAAATACTAATTTCTGCCAACCGCAGGCGGAAATTGGCTTATTTGATGGCGATGAGAGAGAAAACCTAAGACCGATGCGTGCCCAGCCTGCGGTGCCTTGTCACGCGGGGCATGGCGGCTGCACGCGTCTTCGACGGCGCAAAAGTGGCGTGTCCGACGGTCCGGTTCCGGTCACTGGCTCGATGAATGCACCACCGATTTTTCGGTGTGATGACAAACCTGGATCCGGAGCGAGGGCGCTCGACGCACGCTACGACAGCGGTTCGTGGCGGCCAGGCAGGGCGGGCGCGTGCTGGGCGGGGGAATGGGCTGGAAGAGGTGGCGCGCCGGGGAAGTGGGCGTGGCGCGCGATCAGCAGGGGAGCGCGTCCGGGGCGACGATTCCGCCGCCCCGGACCACAGTACAAGGTCGCTAGCGACCTTGCCGTGCTCAGAAGGTATGTCGAATGCCGACTTGCACGCCCGTCTCACCCTGCCCCGCGTCCGGCGTCAGGAACGATCCGGTGGTGATGCTGGCGCCGGCCATCTTGAAGCGCGCGGTGTTGTCGTTCTTCAGCCGCGAGATCACGCCATAGAGCCGCGTGCGCTTGGACAGGTCGTAATTGACGATGCCGCTGACCTGCCAGGCGCTGTTGCCCAGCGGCGAGCTGTCGCGGATGGTGGCGTACCCGGCGCCGACCGTCCACGCCGGCTGGATGCGGTAGTCCGCCGACAGCGAGTAGGTGCTGTGGTAGTTGCCGGGCACGTTGCCCACCGGACCGACCGTGGGGTCGTACTTGCCGGCCGGGTTGCTCAGCGCGTTGCCGGTGGTGGCGGAGATCACCTCGTTCGCGCGGAAATAGCCGAAGTAGACCTTGCCGCGGCCGTAGTCGACGTTGCCGCCGGCCATGAATTCGCGCACGCGGTTGCTGTTCGACGCATTGGCGGCGTTCAGGTAGGCCAGCGCGAAGTACACCGGGCCTTGCGTGGTCTGCACTGCCGCCTGGTAGACCGCGTTGCCCGCCATCGAACCCGCCTGTCCGCCCACGGAGTAATGCAGCTCGAACTGCGTGTTGGCGAACTTGGGCGAGAGATAGCTGAGGTCGTTGTCGACGCGCGCCAGCCAGTTGGCGAAGTTGTTGTAGCCCGAGCCGTAGGTGGCGGCGCCAAAGGCATCCATGTTGCCGCTGTAGGTGAACATGGCCGAGTTCTGGCGGCCGGCACGCAGCTCACCATACGGCGCGGCCACGCCCACCCAGGCCTGCCGATCGAACAGGCGGTACGAGTTCTGCGCCTGGCCCGAGCTCGGGTCGAACCCGCTTTCCAGGTTGAACGTCGCACGGTAGCCGCCACCCAGGTCTTCCGACCCGCGCAGGCCCCAGCGGCTGGTCATCTCGCCATTGCTGCCGAGCACCGACAGCGACGTGCTCTTGCCGCCCACGGTGGCCGACTGGTAGCCCGTAAACACGTCGAGCACCCCGTACAGCGTTACGGCCGGGGTCGCCGACGCCTGCGCATGGGCCTGCTGCGCGCCGATGGCCCCGATGGCCGCAGCCGCCAGCATTGCATTCCATTTCGTCTTCATATTGTCTTGATGCCTCCTCTCTTTTTTCCCTCAAAAAAACTGTGCTGCCGGCTCAGCGATTCGGCTGCGGGGCCAGCAGTCGCTTCACGATCAACGCCAGCGGTACCGTGAAGCAGAAATGGGACATGAACCCGCCGATGATCACGACCGGGTCGGTGTAGTTCGGGTGGTTGTCGGAGACGACTGCGATGGCCACGTGCATCACGATCCAGGCGACGATGGCGTAGAACAGCGCGACGAAGGTCGCCTCGTAGCCGCGCCGGCGGAAGGCCGGCCAGATCATCGCGAACAGCACGCCCCAGCTCAGCGCAAAGACGAAGTGGATGCCCGTGCCGATGAAGTACGCCCAGAGGCCGATCGACTCCTGGAATGCCTTGCCGAACACCAGGCCGGTGGCGTTGCGTGGAATGCCGGCCAGCGGCATCAGGTGCTGCGCCCCGACCCAGATCAGCGCCTCGTAGATCCAGATGATGACGGCGCCCGCCAGGCCGCCGATCAGGCCGGCACGGAGGATGGCGTGAAGGCTGGGCGCATCGGACGTATCCGGGCGCGTGCCCCCGACGAATTCGCTGCTGCTGACATGGCTGGCCATGGTGGTCTCCTGATGATTTTTAAAATGGTCTGGGTACGGCTGCAGTCATGGGAAGGACGGCCGCGAGACTGCAGGCGCGGCGAGAATCGGAAACGACGATTTGCGAGGTGGCCTACGGCGAAAGTGCTGCGTCCGGCGCGGGCGCGTGCTGATGCCGCTGTCCGAGAATCGCGTCGGCATAGGCCTGCCAGCCGTCGCGCTCGGTGATGCCCTGGAATGCCTCGCTTTGCGCCAGCCGTGCCACCCACTGCTGCTTCTCGGCAATGGCGCGCGACATCAGCGGTTCGATGCCGGTCTCTGCCACCGTGCGCGCGGCTTCGGCCATCTCCTCGGCGCGCCGCTTGCCATGCAGCGCGACGCGGCTGAACAGGTAGGCGCCCAGCGTTGGCCAGTCGATGCCGGGAAAGGTCTCAGCGAGGGTGGGCAGCATGTGGGCCTCGACACCGTAGGCGCGCGCGTTGGTATAGCTCTCGATCACCAGCGCTTCCAGGCCCTTGATCAGGATGCTGCGGCTCATCTTGATGGCCGAGGCGATGCCGACCTGATCCGACACGGTCGTGGCCTGCATGCCCAGCGCGTTGAGTGCGCCCTCCAACGCCGCTGCCCGCGCGCCACCGATCAGCATGGGCACGCGGATGCCATACGGCGGCACGGAGGTCATGACGCCCGCCTCGATGTAGTGCGCCCCTGCGGCCTGGATGGCTTGCGCCGCCTGCTGCTTTACGCCGGGAGATGCCGAGTTGAGGTCGAGGAAGATGGTGTCCGGGCGGATGCTGCCGGCCGCCTGCCGTGCCACCGCCAGCGTGTTGGCCGCCGTCACCGCCGAGATGACAAGCGTCGCCTCCTCGCATAGCGCGGCGCAACTTGCGGCGGCCCGAACGGGCGCGCTCACCTGCGCGCTGAAGACAAGGTCCGTCTCAAAGCGCACGTCCCACGCGCTGACGCGGGCGACGGCAGGGTGCGCCGCCAACGCGCGCGCAAAGATGCCGCCCACTTCTCCGAAGCCGATCAATCCCACTCGCCATGGCGTCATGGTGGTCTCCTGCGTTGCCCGTTGGTCGGTGCGTGGACTAATCGATGTAGCGCAGCCCGGCGCGGGCCAGGGTGTCGCGCATGCTGTACATGTCGAGGCCGAGCTCGCCGGCGGCGAAGCGTGCGCGCTTGGCCTCTTCGTTGGCGGTGCGGGCGGCGGCGGCTTCAGCCACCGCTGCGGCAGCGGCGGCGGGCACGACCACCACGCCATCGTCATCGGCGATCACCACATCGCCCGGGTTGACCGGGGCGCCGGCGCAGACCACCGGCACATTCACCGAGCCCAGCGTCGCGCGCGTGCAGCCCTTGGCGTGAACGGCGCGGCTGAAGACCGGAAAGCCCATCGCGGTGAGGTCCTTGACGTCGCGCACCCCGCCGTCGATGACCAAGCCCGCCGCGCCACGTGCGCGGTACGAGGTGGCCAGCAGGTCGCCGAAGAAGCCGTCGAAGCTGTCGGTGGTGCAGGCGGCGATGACGATGTCGCCGGGCTGGATCTGCTCGGCGGCCACGTGCAGCATCCAGTTGTCGCCGGGCTGCAGCAGCACGGTGACGGCGGTGCCGCAGGCGTGTGCGCCGGCGTAGATCGGGCGCATGTAGGGCTTCATCAGGCCGATGCGGCCCATGGCTTCATGCACGGTTGCCACGCCGAATTGCGACAGGGCGGCAACCGCATCGGCGGGCGCGCGTTCGATGCGGCGGTGGACCACGCCGAGAAGGGTGTTGGCGGTGCTCATGCGGAGGCTCCGGTGGTAGCGAGGGCGAGGCCTTGGTTGAACTGGCCATGGTGGCCGCGCGCCTTGAGCTGCGCGTCCAGGCGCGGGTACACGCGCCGCGCGTTGCCCTCGTAGATCTGGTAGCGGTCTTGCGCCGACAGGCTCTGCGCGTGGTCGATGTAGCGGCGCGTGTCGTCGAAGTAGTGGCCCGTCTCCGGATCAATGCCGCGCACGGCGCCGATCATCTCGGAGGCGAACAGGATGTTGTCGACCGGGATGACCTTGGTGAGCAGGTCGATGCCGGGCTGGTGGTAGACGCAGGTGTCGAAGAACACGTTGCGCAGCAGGTGCTCCTGCAGCGGCGGCGTCTTCAGCTCCTGCGCCAGGCCACGGAAGCGCCCCCAGTGGTACGGCACCGCGCCGCCGCCGTGCGGGATCACGAACTTGAGCGTCGGGAAGCGGCGGAACAGGTCGCTGGTGAGCACCTGCATGAAGGCCGTCGTATCGGCATTCAGGTAGTGCGCGCCGGTGGTGTGGAAGCACGCGTTGCAGCTCGTGCTCACGTGGATCATGGCCGGCACGTCGTACTCGACCAGCTTCTCGTAGATCGGGAACCAGTAAGGATCGGACAACGGCGGCGAGGTCCAGTGGCCGCCCGACGGGTCTGGGTTCATGTTCACGCCGACGAAGCCATAGTCGACGACGCAGCGCTCCAGTTCCGGAATGCAGGTGGCGATGTCCACGCCCGGCGATTGCGGCAGCATGGCCGCGCCCACAAAGTGCTCCGGGAACAGTTGCGACACGCGATGGCACAGCGTGTTGCAGATGGCCGCCCACGTCGCGCTGGTCTCGAAGTTGCCGATGTGGTGCGCCATGAACGACGCACGCGGCGAGAAGATCGTCAGGTCGGAACCGCGTTCCTGCATCAGGCGCAGTTGGTTGATGCGGATGGCTTCGACCAGCTCGTCGTCGCTGATGTGTAGTTCGTCCGGCGACGGCCCGAGCGCGGGCGTCGACAGGTTGGCGATCTGGCGGCGGCGCCAGTCTTCGAGGGCGTTGGGGGCGGTGGTGAAGTGCCCGTGGCAATCGATGATCATGGGTGAACAGATCCTTCGTCAGTCAGTTCGCGGGCCAGGCCGCGGCGGGAATCAGCACTTCGCCGCGCATGATGGGGCGCGCGGTGCGCACCAGCGCGCTGCGGGCGATGCCGTTTGGTTGGGTAGGGTCGGTCTCCAGCTCGACGGTGAATTCGCCGGTCGGGTGTTCGACGCTGATGGAGTAGATGGGGCCGATGCCGGCCACCTGGGCAATGCCGCTGGCAACGGTGCCCGGCAGCACGCAGGCCGTGCCGACCGTGACGGCGGCCAGCACGCCGATCGCCTCATGGCACACGCGCGGGATGAAGCAGCGCGTGGCGATGTTGCCGTCGTCGCGTGGCGGTGCGAGCAGGCACATCTTGGGGTAGCTCCTGTCGGTGACGTCGCCCAGGCCCATGCGGTGGCCGGCGGCCAGGCGCAGGGCTTCGAGCGTCTGCTTGAGCGGCGTGTCGGCGTTCAACTCGGCGACGGTCTCATAAGCGGTGCGGCCGAGGTCGGCGGCGCGCAGCAGCACCATCGGCATGCCGTTGTCGATCAGGGTCGCTTCGATGGTGCGGGTGTGGCCGGTGGCCGGGTCGTCGATCGACAGGGTGTCGATGGCGCGGCCGGTTGGTAGCAAGGCGCTGCACACCGAGCCGGCGGTATCGAGAAAGTCGATGACGATTGGGGCAGCGGTGCCGGGCACGCCGTCGATGCGCGCGTCGCCGGCATAGCGTGGCTTGCCGCCCGGCGTGGGCACGGTGATGTCGCACAGCATGCCGGTGTTGCGGGTCAGTACGCGGGCACGCGTGGTCTCGGCGCCGGGTGTGAGCAGGCCGGTTTCGATGGCGAAGGGCACCACGGCGGCCAGCATGTTGCCGCAGTTGGGCGTGGTGTCCACGGTGTCCGTGTTCGGCTGCAGTTGGGCAAAGGTGAAGGCCAGGTCGGCCTGGCCGGAGGTGTCGCGCGCGACGATGCCGACCTTGCTGGTGAGCGGGTGGGCGCCGCCCAGGCCGTCGATCTGGCGCGGGTCGGGGCTGCCCATGGCGGCGAGCAGCGCGCGGTCCCGTGCCGCAACCTCTGCCGGCAGATCGGCTTCCAGGAAGAACGGGCCGCGCGAGGTGCCGCCGCGCATCAGGATGCAGGGCACGGCGTGCAGATCGGAATCGAGAGCAAACGTCATGGCGGGGTCTGGCTGAACGACTGGTGCCCGGAGTATCGGCGGGCACCACCTGGCCTTGGTTGCCATGTAGCGGGGGAGCTGTTCTAATTTTCTTATCGCGTTAGGTTGCTCCCTTTCCATGCAGACGATCAGCTTGCATCACCTCTACGTGTTTACCGGCGTGGCCGCGGCCGGCGGCGTGCGGCGCTCGTCGGAGACGCTGCATCGCGCGTCTTCGGCCATTGCGCGTTCGGTGGCGGCCCTGGAGGCGGCGCTCGGCGCCGAGCTGTTCGAGCGCAAGGGGCGCGGCATGCTGCTCACGCGCGCGGGTGAGATCGTCCTGATGCGCGCGCAGCAGATCGAGGCGGCGCTCAAGGAAGTGCGCGAGGATGCGGTCCGCTTGCGCACACGCCAGGGTGCGCCGATCGCCAGCCTGGAAGCGCTGCACAACGAACGCCGGCTCGAGGTGGCGGCGCTGCTGTCGGAGGTGCATCACATGCCGAGCGTGGCAGCCGCCCTTGGCATTTCGCAGTCCGCCGTCAGCCAGGCGGTGGCACGCTTGGAAGATGCGTTGGGCCAGCCGCTGTTCGCACGCACTGCGCGCGGCATGGTGCCGACCGATGCCGGCAGCCGCTGGGTGGTGCGGTTCGAACGCGTGCTGGCCGAGCTGCGCCACATTCACGCCGACATCGCGGCCTTGCAGGGTGCACTGGAAGGCACGGTCACCATCGGCGCGCTGCCGCTGGCGCGCACGCAATTGTTGCCGACGGCGATTGCGGAGGTGCATGCGCAGCATCCGAAGCTGCGCTTCCGCTCGCTGGAGAGTCCGTATGAGGAATTGACCGCCGGGCTGCTGAGCGGCCGCATCGATTTCATCCTCGGTGCCTTGCGCCCGCAGCACTCGCAGGGCCTGACCACCGAGGCGGTGTTCGAGGATCGCATCTCGATCATCGTGCGTGCCGAGCATCCGCTCGCCAGGCGGAAGAAGCTGGGTTTGCGCGATCTGGACGGCTACCCCTGGGTGCTGTCGCGCGCGGGGGCGCCGTTGCGCGAAGCGCTCGATGCGGTGTTCACGCGCCAGGGGCTGCCGCTGCCGCAACCGCTGGTGGAAACCGGCGATCTCGCCCTCGTGCGCGGTCTGCTGCTGCGCGGCGATATGGTCACCGCGCTGTCCACCTACCAGCTGCACTACGAGCTGGAGGCCGGCTGGCTGCGCGCGCTCGACCTGCCCATGCCGGACATGGCGCGCGGCATCGGCATCACTACGCGTATGGGTGCGCGTCTGTCACCGGGCGCCGATGCGCTGCTCGCTGCGATTCGCCGCCATAGCCAGGACTGGCGCTGATCTTCACGTGGTGTGAAGGCCTTTCCTCACAGGTCGTCCTCCATGCACTTGCCGCAGCCCGATAAGTAAACGGCAACGCGAGCCGCGCTGATTAGCAATGCATCCGTTCCCCTGCCTACGTAGACTGCCGTAGCCGTGAAGCCTGCCTTCATGGCAACCAGTTTTTCGAACGATAAGAACCCGCCAGTGGTTCGCCAGGAGACGGCATGACTACCAAGCAACGGCTCGACATCCGGGCCTACATCAATGAACGCGGCATGTCCGGGTACCAGTGGCTGATGCTGGGCCTGTGCTTCCTGATCGTGGCGACCGACGGCATGGACGTCGCCATCATGGGCTTTCTCGCACCCGACATCACCCGCGAATGGGGCATCTCGAAAGCGAGCTTTGGCGTGGTGATGAGCGCGGCGCCCATCGGCCTGGCGGTGGGTGCGCTGCTGGTCGGGCCGTTGTCGGACCGCTTCGGCCGCAAGAAGCTGCTGGTCGCGTCGATCGCGCTGTTCGGCCTATTCAACCTGGCGAGCGCGTTTGCCGGCAACACGGTGGCGCTGTCGCTGCTGCGCTTTCTCACCGGCCTGGGCCTGGGCGCGGCGATGCCGAGCACCACGACGCTCTTGTCGGAGTACGTGCCGGAGCGCTCGCGCAGCATGCTGCTGGCGACGATGTTCACCGGCTTCAACCTGGGCTCGGCGCTGGTCGGGTTTGTGGCCGCGGCGCTGCTGCCGCATTTCGGCTGGCGGGCCGTGTTGATGGTGGGCGGCGCGATTCCGCTGCTGTGCCTGCCGTTCTATCTGGCGCTGATTCCGGAATCGGCGCGGTTCATGGTGGTCAAGCAGTTTCCTGCCGAACGCATCGCCCGCACGCTGCGCCGTGTGTGCCGCAGCGACATTCCCGCCGACGCCGCATTCACCGTCAGCGAGCCGCCGGTCAGCGGGTCGCAGCCGGTGCGCACGGTGCTCTCGTCGGACTACCGCGGCATCACGCTGGCACTGTGGGTAACGTACTTCATGGGCCTGCTGGTGATCTACCTGCTGAGCGGCTGGCTGCCCACGCTGATCAAGGACGCCGGCCTGTCGATCGAACGCGCGGCCAACCTGACGGCGCTGTTTCAATTGGGCGGCACCGTGGGCGCACTGGTGGTGGGCTTCTTCATGGACCGCGTGGCGCCGCGCCGCGTGATCGGCACGGCCTATCTGCTGGGCGCGGTGTGGATCTTGCTGCTGTCGTCCGGAAGCGTAAGCTCGGGCTTGTTCGCCTTCTACGTGCTGGCCGCGGGCTTCTGCATGAGTGGTGCGCAGACCGGGCTGAACGCCTTCGCGCCGTCGTGCTATCCGACCCCGGTGCGGGCCACCGGCGTGAGCTGGATGCTGGGCATCGGCCGCTTCGGCAGCATCACCGGGTCGATGGCCGGCGGTGTGCTGCTGACGATGGGTTGGAGCTTCAGTGCCGTCGTCGCCATCCTGGCCATTCCGGCGGCCATGGCGGCGGTGTCCATCGTCTCGACCAAGGCGCAGCCGCGCGCCGCTATTGCTTGACCAGCTCGATTTGATTGCTTGATTGATTCCCATGGCTACTATCGTCGGCGCGATCGCGTCATCCCACACTCCCACCATCGGCTTCGCGCTCGACGCCGCCAAGCAGCAGGACCCGGCCTGGGCGCCGATCTTCGCGGCCTACGCGCCGGTGGCCGAATGGCTGGCGCAGGCGAAGCCGGACGTGCTGCTGGTGGTCTACAACGACCACGTCACCTCGTTCTTCTTCGACCATTACTCGGCCTTCGCGCTGGGCATTGGTGATGCGTATGCGCCGGCCGACGAGGGCGGCGGCGCGCGCCAGTTGCCGCCGATCGGTGGGCATGTCGGGCTGGCGCGCCACGTGGGCGCGTCGCTGGTGGCCGATGAATTTGACATGTCCTTTTTCCAGGACAAGCCGCTCGATCACGGTTGCTTTTCGCCGCTCTCGGTCATGCTGCCGCATGAACAAAGTTGGCCGGTGCAGATCGTGCCGCTGCAGGTGGGTGTGCTGCAGTTTCCGGCACCGTCGGCGCGGCGCTGCTACAAGCTCGGCCAGGCGATCCGCCGCGCAGTGGAGAGCTACCCGGAAGACCTCAAGGTCGCCATCGTCGCCACCGGCGGCCTGTCGCACCAGGTGCATGGCGAGCGCGCCGGCTTCAACAACACCGCGTGGGACCAGACCTTCCTCGATCTGTTCGAGTCCGACCCCGAAGCCCTGCTCGAACTCACGCACGCCGACTACGCCCGCCTGGGTGGCTTCGAGAGCGCGGAGGTGGTGATGTGGATGGTGATGCGCGGCGCCATGTCCGCGCGCATGAAGTGCCTGCACCGCGACTACTACCTGCCGTCGATGACCGGCATTGCGGTGGCGCTGTACGAGAACGAGGCGGCGACCGATCCCGATCTGCAGGCCGCCCGCGCGCAGCGCCAGCGCGAGCATATCGGACATCAGCTCAAAGGCATCGAAGCACTGGAGGGCACCTATCCGTTCACGCTGGAGACGAGCGTGCGCGCCTATCGCATCAACCGCTACCTGCACCAGTTGATCCAGCCAGAATTCCGCGTGCGCTTTCTCGCCGATCCGGTGGCCACATATGACGAAGCCGGGCTGTCAACCGAGGAGCGCGATCTCATCACGCGGCGCGACTGGCGTGGCCTGATCCACTACGGCGTGATCTTCTTCTTGCTCGAGAAGCTGGGTGCCGTCATCGGGGTGTCGAACCTGCACATCTATGCCGCCATGCGGGGCCAGTCTCTGGCCGATTTCCAGAAGACGCGCAACGCGCCCGGCGCGCTGTATTCCGTGACGGGCGGCGCGGGCAGTGGGGCAGCGTGGACTAATCCTGCTGTGCAGCCCGACGCGTCGGTGTCGTAGCGCGTGGTCCGTGCCGCCAGGTATCGGCGGCGTCACTTCGGCTTGCCTGTGCGGCTTCTGCGCACTAGCTTGAAACGGCGAGGACCCGAACCGCGATGAGACGACACCTGCCACATCCACGCCGCCTGTTTCTCCTGCTGCTCGCGTGCCTGTGCGTGGTTCCGGTGTCTGCCCAAGTGAGGAAAGCCATGCCGCTCACCCTGACTTCCACCGCCTTTGCAGCCGGTGGCGAGATGCCCGAGAGGCTCACGTGCGAAGGCACGGACACGTCACCGTCGCTGGAGTGGACCAGTGTGCCACCGGGCACGCGCAGCCTGGCGCTGATCGTCGATGACCCGGACGCACCCGACCCCGCTGCGCCCAGCATGACGTGGGTGCACTGGGTGCTCTACAACATGCCGCCCGGCACGCAGTCCCTTGCTGAAGGCGCTGCCAGAGGGCATCTGCCGCCCGGCACACGCGAGGGCCGCAACGACTGGCAGCGCACCGGCTACGGCGGGCCGTGCCCACCCATCGGGCGCCATCGCTATTTCCACAAGCTGTATGCGCTGGATGTGGAGTTGCCGGAGCTCCACGAGCCGGACAAGGCGGCGCTCGAGCGCGCCATGCGCGGTCATGTACTGGCGCAGGCCGAGCTGATCGGGACGTACCAGAAGCGCAAGCGCTAGGGGTGGCTCACACTCGCTCAAGTGGCTGGCGCGCCATACCGCTTGCGCAGCTCCAGGTTGATGGCCAGCACGTTGACCATGGGCTCGCCCGCCAGGCCGCTCAGCGGGGCCTTCGCATGCTGTGTCAGCAGATCGGCAATTTCGCGGTGCACGGTGTTGCCGTCGCGCTTGGTGTCGCGCGCCCACGCGGCGGCCACGCGGTCGAGCTGAAACATGGCGTTGATCAGCGTGATGTCGGGGTCGAGGCCCGAGGCGGAAGCGGTCACCATGTCACCCGGCACGGGGGCGAGATCGGCTTGCGGATGGTCCTGCCGCCACATGTCGAAGAAGATGGCCTGGATGTCGCTGCCGTCTTTCGCGAACTCGACGCTCGCCACCGGCTTGCCGTCCGCGCCCGGGTGCGTGGCATCCACCGGAAACATTCCCGGATGCACTTGCGAGACGTCCACGAAGAACGGTACCGCCAAGTCTGCGGGCTTGGGCTGCGGCGTGCCCGGGTTGTCCTTGACCCACGCGGCCACCGCTTGGCTGTGCGCCTTGGCCCACGCATCAACGTAGGCCGTATGCGTCGGGCTGCCCGTCACCCAGGCTTGCGCGAGGCTGTTGTGCGCCTGCGCCCATTGCGCGACCAGATGCGGCTGCCCTTGGAAGCGATCGGCCTGGAACCAGCGTTCCACATCCGGCCCGACCACCTGGCCCGCTTGCGGGCCGCTGGCGTAGCGGGCCACCGGCGCAATCGCGCGTGCCACGCGATCGCGCAGCGTGTAGTTGGTCGGCGCCAGCGATGACGAGCCCGACGCGGAAGCGTCATACGACACCGCCGACGGGCGCGGCTGGAAGTACTCATCCTTGGTAAAGGGCTGCGCGATCAGCAGCGACCCGACCAGCTTGCCGTCCGGCCCCTTCACCATGCTGCCGTTGGCCTGGAACGGAAACGCAGTCTGGCCGATCACCCACAGCACGGCCGGATACAGGCCGCACACGATCACCACCACGCTGGCGAGTAGCACCAGGCTTTTGCGCACGTGACGGAACATGGTTGCCTCCGTTGTCCTCGCCCATCGTCCCTAGCTGGCCAGCTTCAAGGCGACCAACAGCAGGTCGATCAGCTTGATGCCGATGAACGGCACCACCACGCCACCCACACCCCAGATCAGCAGATTGCGGCGCAGCAGCGCATCCGCGCCCAGCGGCCGGTAGACCACGCCCTTCAGCGCGATCGGGATCAGCATCGGGATGATGAGCGCGTTGAAGATCACCGCCGACAAAATGGCCGAGGTGGGCGAGTGCAGCTGCATCACGTCCACCGCCTTCAGCCATGGCAGCGTGCCCGCAAACAAGGCCGGCACGATGGCGAAATACTTGGCCACGTCGTTGGCGATGGAGAAGGTCGTGAGCGCGCCGCGCGTCATCAGCAGCTGCTTGCCGATCTCCACCACTTCAATGAGCTTGGTCGGGTCGCTGTCGAGGTCGACCATGTTGCCGGCCTCCTTGGCGGCCTGTGTGCCGGAGTTCATGGCCAGGCCCACATCGGCCTGCGCGAGCGCTGGCGCGTCGTTGGTGCCGTCGCCCATCATGGCGACCAGCTTGCCTTCGGCCTGTTCCTTGCGCAGGTACACCAGCTTGGCCTCCGGCGTGGCCTCGGCGATGAATTCATCGACCCCGGCCAGGCCCGCGACGGTGGCCGCAGTGAGTGCGTTGTCGCCCGTCACCATGACGGTGTGCAGGCCCATCTTGCGCAGGTGCAGGATGCGGTCGTGGATGCCCGGCTTGAGCACGTCTTCGAGCACGATCACGCCGACGATGACATTGCCGGCGGCCACCACCAGCGGTGTCGCGCCCTTGCCGCCCACCAGCTTGACCATGCCCGCCAGCTCGGCCGGCACGGTGCCGCCCAGCTTGGTGACGTAGGCGGTGACGGCGTCCGGTGCGCCCTTGCGCAGCACGCGGCCATCCGACAGGTCGATGCCGCTCATGCGCGTCTGCGCTGAGAACGGCACCAGCGTCGCCCCGGCGGGCGGCTCGTTGTGGTGCTTCTCGCTCGGAGCCGCCACCGCGACGATGCTCTTGCCCTCCGGCGTCGGGTCCCCCAGTGAGGCGAGTGCTGACAGCTCGCGCAACTGCGGTTCGGTGGTCGTCACCATCGGCAGGAACTGCGTTGCGCGCCGGTTGCCGACCGTGATGGTGCCGGTCTTGTCGAGCACCACGGTGTCGATATCGCCCGCCACCTCCACCGCCTTGCCGCTCTTGGCGACGATGTTGGCACGCAGAGCGCGGTCCATGCCGGCAATGCCGATGGCGGCCAGCAGCGCGCCGATGGTGGTCGGGATCAGGCACACCAGCAGCGCCACCAGCGTTGGCACATCGGTGCCCAGGCTCTTGAGCGGTGCGGACAGGCCCAGATAGCTCGTCATGTACTGCTCGGCATTCAGCGCCATCGGCCACAGCGGGATCACCACGATCAGGAAGATGAGCGTGAAGGCCGACAGCACCAGCGTCAGCGCGATCTCATTGGGCGTGCGCTGGCGCACCGCGCCCTCCACCAGGCTGATCATGTGGTCGATGAAGGTGTCGCCGGGGCGTGCCGTGATCCGGATGGTGATCTCGTCGGCAATCACCATGGTGCCGCCGGTCACGCCCGAGCGGTCGCCGCCGAATTCGCGGATGACCGGCGCGGATTCGCCGGTGATGGCCGACTCGTCCACGGCAGCGGCGCCCTGCACGACTTCACCGTCGCTGGGGATGATCTCCCACGCCTTGACGATCACCAGGTCGCCTGGCATCAGCTGCGCGGAGTTGACGGTCTCGATGGCATCGCCGCGCAGGCGGTGGGCCATGGTGTCCTGGCGCGTGCGGCGCATCGATTCGGCCTGCGCCTTGCCGCGCTCCTCGGCGATGGTGGTGGCGAAGTTGGCGAACAGCACCGTCGCCCACAGCCACGCGTCGAGCGCGAGAAAGTACGTCAGCGGCACCTGGCTCTCGGCATGCCCGAGCGCGGCCTGCACGGTGTAGAACAGCGTGAGCAACGCGCCGAGCTCCACCACGAACATCACCGGGTTTTTCCACTGCACGTTGGGGCGCAGTGCCAGCACCGCGTGCCACATGGCAGTGCGTACCAGCGGCCACGGAAACAGTTCGTGCGGCATCAGGCTGACCGGCGGCTTTACGTCACGGGACAAGCCGCTGATCGCATCGTGAGGGCTCTTTAACGTAGCCATGGCAGTTGTCCTCCGCACGCGGCGCTATCCGCCAAACGGCGTTGGCCCGAGGTGTTCGGCCAGCGGCCCGAGTGCCGCCACCGGCAGGAACAGCAGCGCCCCGACGATCATGATCGTCCCCAGCAGCAGCAAGCCGAAGGTGAGCGTGTTGTCGCGCATGGTGCCCAGCGTTTCGGGTGCGGTCTTCTTGCGGCCCAGGAACACCGCCATCGCAATCGGCGCGATGATGGGCAGGTAGCGGCTGAACATCATCACCAGGCCGGTCGACACGTCCCACTGCGGGGCGGACGGCGGCGGGTTCGGGTTGGCGTTCAGGCCATAGCTGACTGCCAGCCCATCGAACGCCGAGCCGTTATTGGCCGACGCTGACGAGAACTGGTAAGTGATCTCGGTAAAGCCGTGTGGGCCGGCATTGGCCTCGGCCTTGGTGCCCCAGTCGGTGGCCGAGAACAGGCCGGTTGGGCCCAGGATCAGGATCGGGTGGATCAGCAGCGCAATCATGGCGAGCTTCATTTCGCGCGCGCCCACCTTGCGCCCGAGGTATTCCGGTGTGCGGCCCACCATCTGCCCGGCCAGGAACACGCCCACGATCAGGAACAGCAGCAGGTTGATCATGCCCACGCCCTTGCCGCCGAACACGCAGTTGATCCACATGCCGATCAGCGGCGAGAGCCCGGCCAGCGGGTTCAGGCTGTCGTGCTCCGCATTGACGGCACCGCAGGTGACATCCGTGGTGATGGCCGCGAAGGTGGCCCCGGCCGAGGTGCCGAAGCGCAGTTCCTTGCCTTCGAGATTGCCCAGACGCTGGTCAACCGGCAGCGCGGGCAAGGCCGGCACGGTCAGCACGGGTGGCGCGCCGCCTGCCTGGCTCGGCAGCGTGTAGCTGCGTGCCACCGGGTGCGCGGTGAAGGCGGGGTTGGGCTGCAGCGTATCCCAGTAGATGACCCAGCCGATCAGGGCGACCATCATCGTGAGCATCACGCTGTAGATCACCACTGCATGGCGCAAGCGCCGCAGCATGCGGCCATACATCAGCACCAGCGCAAACGGGAACACCATCATCGCGTCGGTAGTGAGCACGTTGCTGACGGCGGTCGGATTCTCATACGGATGCGCGGCGTTCATGCCGTAGAAACCACCGCCGTTGGTGCCCAGCATCTTGATCGGAATCACTGCGGCGACAGGGCCGACGATGATGGTCTGCTGCTTGGCCTCGCCATTGTCGGCGGTGCCCATCGCGGCAGGCTCCAGCGTTGTGACCTGGTAGGCGCTCTGGTACGTCATCGGTACGCCCTGCTGGATGAAGATCGTGCCGCATACCAGCGCCGCCGGCACGAACATGTAGAACACCACGCGCCACATGTCGACGAAGAAGTTGCCGATCAGCGCCTCGCCGCGCAGCGCGCGGATGATGGCCGTGAGCGCGCACAGCCCCACCGCTGCCGAGAGGAACATGTTCGGCAGGATGAAGAAGAGTTGGCTGAAGTTGGAGAGGTGCTGGTCGCCCGAGTAGTGCTGCAGGTTCGTGTTGGTCATGAACGAGATGACCGTGTTGAAGATCGTCGACGGCGCGAGCATGCCGCGCCCCAGCGGGTTGAGCGGTGCGATGGGCTGCAGCGAGAGCACCACGTAACCGAACACGAACAGCACGGCGTTGAACACCAGCAGCGCGACCGTGTATTGCTTCCAGTCCTGTGGCCCGCTGTTCAGGCGCGCCTCGAACCAGCGCAGACCCGGTAGCGGCGTGTACTTGCCGTCCATGATCCACGCCATGTAGCGCGAGAGCGGAATGGAGATGAGGATGGCGATTGCCAGGATGAGAAGCGGCAGGGTCCACATAGCCCCTCCCTGCAAATGAAGTGCGGGCGGAGGGTTCCGCCTAGAACCATTCCGGCCGGATCAGGGCCAGCACCAGGTACACGAAGACGAACAGGGACACGCCCGCGGCAAGCCAGGTCATGACAGCCACTCCATTGACTGCGCTGCGCTTAGATGCGTTCGCAGCCGAGCAGGAACCATCCGCACACGCCCATGCCGGCCAGGCCGAGCACGAACAGCAGCGGAAGCCAGACGACGAGATTCATGCGTGTTCTCCCACGCAACTTGTGCACGATGCGCATCTTCGCGCGACACGTTGGGTGATCGTTTCGGCGCGCATCTCTCTGGCTCAGGTATAGGCACGCCGAGGTCACGATTGGGTAAAGAAGCGCATGCGCGGTGTCAAATTTCCGTAAACGCCGTGCCATGGCAGTGACCTGTCCGGCGCTCGCCCACCGGGTCCAAAAACCCTGTGCAGAGTGGGCGCATTGGGCGGCGCGATTGGTGCCAAAACAGTCCGCACGGTGTTGCCCAAAGCCAACGAAAAAACTGCTTGCAGGGTCACGTACGACTTTGTTACTCTCCGCTCCGTCATAGCTACGGAGTGATCTCCATGGACAGTTGTTCTAGTCGACCTTCGGTCGCACTTTGAACGGCTAGACAGTCTGGGCGCAACCGCGTTGCGCCTCTCCACTGCCTAGCCGTAATGCACGGCGGGTAGTGGCTCTTGTGCGGGTTCTCCGCGCAAGCCCCTTCCCCAAAATTCGATCGCTTTACCGACACGGCCAATGTGGCCGCGTGCGTCTTTGCGTGCGCGGTTCCCAGGGGGGACCGTCGTCGGCTCATGCCTACGTCCGTCAAAAAGAAGCGGACGAGGGAGGCCCCATGCTGCTTTTCTCGATGCTGCAATACGCTTTGGTCGCGGTGCGCCCGCTCGTTCTGGTGCGTGCTGCTGCGCTTCGCCGTCCGGCCTTGCTGGCCGTGACGGCCCTGCTGTCCGTTTTTACCCATGCCGCCCACGCGCAAGGCATGACTGCTGCCGAAGCACCCGCGGCTAACCAACCCGCCGAGGAACAAGTCGCCGTTGTTGGTTCCAAGGTCCCCGCTCCTGCTGAACAAGCGCCGGTGGTGCCCGAACCGGAGCGGTGGAACCTGCACGCGCAGGCCACGCATATCACCCAGTGGCACGGCAAGTTCAAGGCACCGTATGCCGGTTCGAACAGCTTGGCCTCGGACGGTGAGAGCAGCGAAACGACCGACGCGACGGTCTTTCTCGGGCTGCGCCTGTGGCACGGCGCGGAGCTGTATGCGAACCCTGAACTCGACCAGGGTTTCGGCTTGAGCAACACCCTGGGCGTGGCGGGTTTCCCCAGCGGCGGGGCGTACAAGGTGGGCCGTAATTCGCCCTACTACAAGCTGCCCCGGTTCTTCCTGCGCCAGACCATCAACCTGGGCGGTGAGACGCAGGCGTTGGAGTCCTCGGCCAACCAGCTCGCAGGGTCGAAGACTGCGGACAACATCACGGTGACGGTCGGCAAGTTCTCGGTGGTGGACATTTTCGATACCAACACCTACGCGCATGATCCGCGCTCGGACTTCCTGAACTGGTCCGTGCTCGAATCCGGTGCCTTCGACTACGCGGCCGATGCCTGGGGCTACACCCGTGGCGCCGCGGTGGAATGGACGCAATCGTGGTGGACTGTGCGCGGCGGCTTCTTTGCCCTGTCGGTGACACCAAACGCCGAGGCACTGGATGTCGGCTTCGGGCAGCGTGAGTGGGTGGGTGAGGTCGAGGCGCGCCATCAACTGTTCGGCCGTCCGGGCAAGGTGAAGCTGCTGGCGTTCGTGAACCAGGGCTACATGGGGCGCTATAACGACGCCGTGAACCTGGCGCAGCAAACCGGGTCCACGCCGGATACGTCCCAGGTGCGCCAATACGCGTCGCGCCGCGGCATCGCGCTGAACCTGGAGCAGGAACTGGCCCCCGACCTGGGCTTCTTCGCCCGGGCCAGCATGAATGACGGCAGCAAGGAAGCCTTCGACTTTACCGATATCAACCAGTCTGTCGCCGCCGGCTTCTCGCTGTCGGGTGACCGCTGGGGTCGCCACAAGGACAAGCTGGGCGTCGCGTTCGTGGTGAACGGGTTGTCGAAGTCGGCACGGCGGTATTTCGAGAACGGCGGGATGGGCGTGCTCGTCGGCGACGGTGCAATGAACTACGGCCGCGAGCAGATCGCCGAGATCTATTACAACTGGGCTGTCATGCCCCACGTCACGGTGGGTCTGGATTACCAGTACATCATCCACCCTGCCTACAACCGGGATCGTGGCCCTGTTTCGGTTGCTGCAGCCCGGCTGCATCTGGAGTTTTAACGCTTGATCCGTTAATTCGACGCTGTGACAAGGCCCGCTGGAGTTGTTCTCCAGCGTCCAGCGGGTGCCGTGACAGGCATGCGCGCCTTGTCCTGTAGCGTCTCTTGTAATGGAGGACCCATATGGACAGTCCGAGTCGACCTTATCCCAAAGCAGTTTCTTTCTCGTAGGCAAGTCCGCCGCCTGGGTCCTCCCAGCCGCTGGCTTGCCGATCTGGCAAGGCAGCGGTCTCTTTACCGCTCCTTGAAGTTCATCGCCGGAAGCCTTCCGGTTTGCTCCGCACGTGCCCAACGCAAGCACGCGCGGCAAGGAGTGTCACATGCGCAAGTTCACGATTCCCGCCCGCCGTTTCTCGTCGATGGTGCTGCCGTTCACCTCGCCCTTCATCCAAGCGCCCGCTGCCGTGCCGCAGCGTGGAGCGGATGCGGCGGCTACGCGCAGCAAGCGCCCGGCCGAGACGGGGCACACCATGTCCGCGCGCGGCTACGCAGAGGCGGCCGTCCGCCTGTCGCGCACGTACTGGTAATTCGTTTTCTGCATCGATCCAAAAAGAACAGGAGGTCAACATGACCCAAATGGCAACCGGCATTGACGCACCACCACGTCATGCCGCCCTCGACGACGCGCACATCGGAGACATCCGCGGTGCGCTCGGCACCATCGGCCAGCACGACACTGGCCCGCGCCAAGGATGGCGTGCACGTCTGCGCACGCTGCTAGCCATCCTTGGCCCGGGCCTGATCGTGATGGTGGGCGACAACGACGCCGGCGCCTTCGGCACCTACACCCAGGCCGGGCAGAACTACGGCACTACGCTGCTGTGGACGTTGCTGCTGCTGATCCCGGTGCTGTACGTCAATCAGGAGATGGTGCTGCGCCTGGGTGCCGTTACGCGCGTCGGCCACGCGCGGCTGATCTTCGCGCGCTTCGGCAAGTTCTGGGGCAGCTTCTCCGTCATCGATCTGTTCCTGGTGAATGCGCTGACGCTGGTGACGGAGTTCATCGGCATCAGCCTGGCGCTGGAGTACCTCGGCATTCCACGTCATTGGGGTGTCTGCGCGTCGGCCGCGCTGGTGATGGTGGCCGCTTCCACCGGTGACTTCCGCCGCTTCGAGCGCTTTGCGCTCGCGCTGGTGGCGGGCAGCCTCACGCTGATCCCGGTCTTCGTGATGCTGCATCCGCCGCTGGGGCAGGTTGCGCAGGATTTCTTCATCCCGGCCATGCCGGCCAACGCGCCGCTGTCGGAAGTGATGCTGCTGATCATCGCCATCGTCGGCACCACCGTGGCGCCGTGGCAGCTGTTCTTCCAGCAGAGCTATGTGATCGACAAGCGCATCACGCCGCGCTTCATCAAGTACGAGCGCGCCGACCTGTGGCTCGGCATCGTGCTGGTGGTGGTGGGTGCGGTGGCGATGATCGCCTTCAGCGCGCAGGCCTTCCAGGGTACGGCGGAGTTCGGCAAGTACACCGATGCACTGGGTACGGCCGTCGGCATCGAGAAGGCTGCGGGCCGCTGGGCCGGCATCCTGTTTGCGATCGCGCTGCTCGACGCCAGCATCATTGGCGCGTGCGCGGTGTCGCTGTCGACTGCGTATGCGATCGGCGACGTGCTGGCCGTGCGCCACTCGCTGCATCGCAAGCCGACCGAGGCCAAGGGCTTCTACGCCGTGTACTTCGGCCTGACGCTGCTGTCGGCCGGGCTGGTGCTGACGCCGGGCGTGCCGCTGGGGCTGCTGACCAACGCGGTGCAATCGTTGGCTGGCGTGCTGTTGCCGAGCGCGACGGTGTTCCTGCTGCTGCTGTGCAATGACAAGGCTGTGCTGGGCCCGTGGACCAATGGCCGCGTGACCAACATCTTCACCGGCGCAGTGGTGGCGGTGCTGGTGATGCTGTCCGTCATCCTGACCGCCGCGGTGCTGTTCCCCAACATCGGCACGGTGGAGATCGTGGCCGTGCTGGTGGGCGGCTCGCTGATCGCGGCGGTGATGTCGCTGGTGCTGTGGCGCATCGAGCGCCGCGCCAACCACGGCGTGGTGCACCAGAAGGTGAGCCTGCTCGACCGCAGCAAGTGGACCATGCCGCCGCTGGAGCAACTGACCGCTGCCCGCTGGACGCCGCTCAAGCGCACCTGGATGTTCGTGCTGCGCGGTTATCTGGTGATCGCGGCGGGGCTGGTGCTGGTGCGCATTGCCGGGCTGGTCACGGGCTGAGGCCGCACGCAGTCATGAAACGACAAGCCGGTCGCGCATGCGTGGCCGGCTATTTTTTTAGCCCTCCAGCCGAGGCAGCCGCACCGTGAACTGCGAGCCACGGCCTTCCGTGCTGCTGACCGTGATGGTGCCCCGATGCAGTTCCACCACCAGCTTGACCAGGTACAGCCCGACGCCCGCGCCCACCGTGCCGGCCACATTGCCGCCGCGCACATAGCGCTCGAACAGCCGGTCGATGTCGCGCTCCGGAATGCCCAGGCCATTGTCCGCCACCGATACGCTCACGCTGTCCGCGTCTGCGCTGATGCGCACGGTCACCCGCGCCTGCGCATGCGGCGACGAATACTTGACGGCGTTGCCGACCAGGTTGCTGAAGGCCTGGAACAGCAGCTTGGCATCGCCATAGAAGGTGTCGGGCACGCCGTCGTCGATGCGCTCTTCGATGTGCGCGGCCGGCGAGCTGTCGCGGTGCATCTCGCACACCTCGTGCAGCAGCGCCGGCAGCGGAAAGTGCGTGCACCGCACCGCCGCCAGCGTGGTGCTGTCGAGCCATTGCGACGAGTCCAACAGGTGGTCCATCAGGTGCGTCATGCGCGCTACTGCCGCGCGGATCTTGCCGCAGCGCTCGTCCAGCACCTCGGTCGAGGGCGCCTCGCGCATGCGCATCAGCCGCTGCGCGTGGCCGTCGATTACGTTCAGCGGTGTGCGGAATTCATGCGAGGCCATGGAGACGAAGTTGCGCTGCAGCTCGGCCATGCGGCGCTCCTTGGCCAGCATGTCCTGCAGCACCACGGCCTGGGAGACCAGCGCGTCCTTGCTGCGGCCCAGCTCGACGGTGTTGTCGCGAAAGCGCGCCACCGCCTGTGCGATGTCGCCGATCTCGTCGCGCCGCTCCAGGCTGGGGATGTCGACGTGCGTGTCGTTGTTGGCGATGCGGTGCATGCGCTCCACCAGCGTGGCGATGGGGCGCGACACGGCGTAGGCCAGGTAGGCCACGGCCACCACCACCAGGCAGGCCGCCACCACGATCGCGCCGATGATGAGCTGGCGGGCGTCGTGATAGGCCTGTGCCTCGCGCTCGGTCTCGGCGGTGGCGCCGGCGGTACTGCGCTCCGTCAAGACGGTCAGCGTATCGTTGGCGCGGTCGTACGCTTGCCACGACTCGCCATGATAGAGCTGTATCGCCCCCGGGATGTCGCCCGCCTTGGCCGTGACGATCACGCGTTTGGTCAGATCGCGGTACGTATTCCATTGAGTGACGAACTGCCGATAGAGCGCGCGTTCGGCCGAGTCGTGCTCGATTTTTTCGTACCGGGATTGCGATCGCGCGATCATGTCGTCGAGCGCCGCGATCTGCTGGTCTGCGGCGAGCAGATCCGTGCGCGAGGTCGAGATCAGGTACTCCGCTTCCCCATAGCGGTAATCGGAAATGGAGTTATTGAGGTCACCCAGGATGCGGCTGCTTTGCAGCCAGCGGCCGCTGATCTGCGACGACACGCTGTGAAAGCTGGCTAGCTGATCAATGCCGAAAGCGCCCACGCCGACGACCAGCAGCAGAAACGTCACAAAGGCAAGCGAAAGTCGGACCCGAACGGGCCGCAGCATCGATAGCGGACGGAATTGGCGCATGCGTGGTTCGGCAGGCAGGGACATGGGGCGATGCATGGGGCGTGCCAGACGCTTTTTCGGGGGGCGCCGCGTTTCAGGCCATGCTTTTGGGCGGCGGCGGAAAATATCAGCAGATAATGCCATCTGGCGACGCGCTCAGGGAGACCTTCCTGTTGCGGCGCTGGCCAACAGTAACCATATCATCCACGCGGAATGATCATGAGCAATGCGGATCGAAAAATCCTCTGCATCGAGGACGATCGCGAAACAGCGGAACTGATTGCCGAGGAGCTGCTCGAGCGCGGATTCTCGGTCAGCCTGGCCCATGACGGGGAGCAGGGTCTGGCCGCTATCCTCCACGAAGCGCCGGATCTCGTGCTGTGCGACGTCGGCATGCCGGGCATGACTGGGTTCGAGTTGCTCGAGAAGATCGGTACGCTTGCCCCCCAGTTTTCCGACATCCCGTTCGTCTTTCTCACCGCGCTCGTGCAGCGCGAATATGAACTCAAGGGCCGCCGCCTGGGCGCCGACGATTACGTGGCCAAGCCGGTCGACTTCGACATCCTGACCAGCATCATCGAGACGCGGCTGGCCAAGAGCGCCCGGGCGCGCAAGCCGCACCCGCCGGTCAACCTGAGCGAGCGCGAGGTGGAAGTGCTGGCCTGGTCGGCGCGCGGCAAGACGTCGGGCGAGATTGCCACCATCCTCGGCCTATCCAAGCGCACCGTGGATTTTCATATCGACAACGCGCGGCAGAAGCTTGGTGTGGCGACCCGCATCGAAGCCGTGGTCAAGGCGTCTTCCTCCGGCATCATCAAGCCATAAAAGCACAGCGCGCCGGACCCCAGGGGATCACGGCGCGCTGCTTGCTGCCTCGTCATACCCCGCCCCGAAAGGCGGGGGTTACATCAGACCGGTGCGGTGTCTCCAGTCGACGGATCGTCCGACTCCGGCTCCTTGCCGAGGAACACCATCCGCAGTGCCGGCACGATCACCAGCAGCATCAGCGGGCCGATCAGCATGCCGCCCACCACCACGGTCGCCAGCGGACGCTGCACCTGGCTGCCGATGCCGGTGGAGATGGCCGCCGGGAACAGGCCGATGCACGCCGACAGCGCGGTCATCAGCATCGGCCGCATCCGCTGCTGCGCGGCATGGAACATCGCCTCGGTCGACTTCATGCCCTGCGTGCGGCGCAGATCGTTGTAGTACGTGATCATCAGGATGCCGTCCATCACCGAGACGCCGAACAGCGAGACGAAGCCGATCGCCGCGGAGATGCTGAAATCCAGCCCGGTCAGGAACAGCGCCAGCACGCCGCCAGTGATGGCGAACGGAATGCCGGCCAGCGCCATCAGGCTGTCGCGCGCCGAGTTGAACAGGCCATAGAGCAGCACCAGGATCAGCAGCATGCTCACGGGCACGGCAAATTCCAGGCGCTTCTTGGCTTGTTCGAGGTCTTCGAACTCGCCGGCCCACACGATGCGATAGCCTTCGGGCAGCTTGACGTTCTTGGTGATGCGCTCCTGCGCTTCTTCCACGGTGCCGCCCAGATCGCGTCCGCGCACGCTGAACTTGATCGGGATGTAACGCTCGTTGCGCTCGTGGTAGATGTAGGACGCCCCGGTGTCGAGCGAGATGTCAGCCAACTCGCGCAGTGGAATGTACCCGTTGGAGCCGTTCGGCGCCGAGTAAGCCACCCGGATGTTGCGGATCGCCTCGACGTTGTTGCGGTGTTCCGGCGCGAAGCGCACCAGCATCTGGTACTGGCGATCGCCTTCCACCACCATCGTGGCCACCGATCCGCCCAGCGCCGACTGCACGAGGGTGTTGACGTCGCCAGTGTTGAGCCCGTAGCGCGCCGCCGCCTCCCGGTTGATGCGGATGTTCAGGTTGGGCTGGCCGAGCACGCGGAACACGCCAAGGTCGGCGATGCCCTTGACCTGGTTCATTTCCGCGTAGACCTGATCGGCCAGCGACTCCAGCGTCTTCAGGTCGCGCCCGATGATCTTGACGGAGTTCGCGCCCTTCACGCCGGACAGGCCTTCCTCGACGTTGTCCTGGATGTACTGCGAGAAATTCATGGCAACGCCCGGCAGCTCATCCGAGAACTCCTTCTGCAGCTGCGCCACCATCTTTTCCTTGGTCATGCCCGCGGTCCATTCGGTGTAGGGCTTGAACGGGACATAGAACTCGGCGTTGTAGAAGCCGGCGGCGTCGCTGCCGTCGTCGGGGCGGCCATGCATCGAGACGACCGTCCTGATTTCCGGATGGCGCAGCAGGATCTGCCGGATCTTCGTCACCGTCGGCGCACCTGCTTCGAGCGAGACGGTCTGGGGCAGGGTGGCGCGCAGCCACAGGTTGCCTTCTTCCAGCGCGGGCAGGAACTCGGTGCCAAGGCGCGGGATCATCAGCCCCGTGATCAACAGCGCCAGGGCGCCGATGCCCACCGAGATCCGCTTGTTGTTCAGCGACCACTTCAGCGCCGGTGCATAGAGGCGATGCAGCCAGCGCACCAGGATCGTTTCCTTTTCTTCGACGTGCTTGGGCAGCAGGTACGTCGACAGCACCGGCGTAATGGTGAACGTCGAGATCAGGGCGCCCATCAGCGCATAGGCGTAGGTCCGTGCCATCGGCCCGAAGATCTGGCCTTCCACGCCCTGCATGGTGAACAGGGGCACGAAGGCGGCCAGCGTGATGGCGGCCGAGAAGAACACCGCCTTGTCCACCTGCAGCGCGCTGACGAAGACCATGCGGATGCGCTCGGGAATCCGGATGCCGAGCACCTTGCCGTCGCGGCCTGCCAGCAGCCGATGCTGCTCAACCGCCGGCATCTGGAGGTTGCGGAAGATGTTCTCCACCAGAATCACCGACGCGTCGACGATGATGCCGAAGTCGACCGCGCCCACCGAGAGCAGGTTGGCCGATTCGCCCATCAGCACCAGGATCATGATGCTGAAGAACAGGGCGAACGGAATGTTGATGCCGACGATGACGGCGCTGCGCAGATCGCCCAGGAAGACCCACTGGATGAAGAACACCAGCAGGAAGCCGAAGACCAGTGCGTGCAGCACGGTGTGCGTGGTGGTGGTCACCAGCTCGGAGCGGTCGTAGACCAGGTCGACCTTCACGCCCGGCGGCAGCGTGCCGTCGCTGTTGATCTTCTGGATCTCGGCCTTGACCCGTGCCACCACGTCGGTGGTTTTCTGGGTCCGGTTCATCACGACGGTGCCTAGGGCCACGTCGTCCTCATTGTCGCGCCCGGCAATGCCAAGCCGCGGCACGAAGCCGATCTTGACCGTTGCCACGTCCTTGACCTGCACCGGCACGCCGTTGTTTTGCGTCAGGACGGTCTTCTCGATGTCCTTGACGTTTTCGACCAGGCCGACACCCCGGATGTTGATCGATTGCTGGCCGAAGTTGAGTGTGCGCCCGCCGACGTTGATGTTGGCGTTGCCCAGCGCGGTCAGCATCTGCGGCAGGGTGATGTTGTACGTTTCGAGCTTGCGCGGGTCTACCGCAACTTCATAGCTCTTGGTCGGGCCGCCCCAGCTCACCACCTGCGCCACACCCGGCACCGTCAGCAGCCGGCGCTGGAGCACCCAATCCTGGATGGAGCGCAGGTTGGTCAGGCCATAGTGCGGCGGGCCCTTGACCTGGTAGCGCACGACTTCGCCCACCAGGCTGGAAGCCTGGATCTGGGCCTGCACGTTGTTCGGCAGGCTGACGTTCTGCTGCAGGCTCAACGCGGCCTGCGAATAGGCGAAGTAATACTCGATCCCGTAGTTGAAGGTCACCCGCACGAAGGACAGGCCGTAGAACGACGTCGAACGGATGCTCGACACGCCCGGCGTGGCGGCCAGGCCGACCTCCATCGGTACGGTGTAGTAGCGCTCCATCTCCTCGGCGGACATACCGGCTTGCTGCGCGGTGATTTCCAGGATGACGGGAGCGGGGTTCGGATACGCCTCGATATTGAGCTTAGAGTAGGCGTACAAGCCCGCCGCGGCGAATACCAGCAGGAACAGCAGAATGAGCGGTCGGCGCGTAAGCGACAACCTGAGAATGGCCCTCAGCACGGTCTACCTCTTTGTGAGCGCTGGATTGATCGGTCAGGAAGAAGCGCCAGGTTCACTGGCTGGCCGTCGCGGCGACGCTGCTCAGGAAGAGCGCGCCCTCGCTGGCGACCATTTCGCCCGGCTTGATCCCGTCGACGATCTGGACCAGTCCATCCTGTTCCAGGCCAAGCTTGACCGTACGTGGAACGAACTGCTTGCGGTCGGTGGTCACCCATACCGTCATGGTGCCGTCGCCTTCGCGCGCGATGCCGTTCGGCGCAATGGCCGGGGAACGGGTCGGCTCGCCCGTACGGATGGCGAAGGAGGTGAACATGCCCGGGCGCAACTCATGCTTCGGGTCCTGGATTTCCGAACGCACCAGTACGCGGTGCGTATTGGCGTCGACCGTGGAGCCCACGGTCGTCACGATGCCGGTAAACATCCGGCCCGGGAACGCGTTCACCTTGATCTGGACTTTCTGCCCCATATGCAGCAGCGGGCTGTCCGCTTCCGGCACGAATGCCTGCATCCACATGGTGGAGATGTCGGACACCGTGAACGGCGCCGTGCCGTTGCCGGGCTGCAGCAGCAGGCCCGGTTGCGCGCTGCGCGCGGTGATGCGGCCGGCGATGGGGCTGACGACCGTCAGAATGGGGTCGATGTGGCGCTGCTCGACGATGCGATCCATGTCCGCGGGGCTTTTGCCAAAGATGGCAACCGCGTCGCGAGCGGCTTTGTAGGCGGCTTCGGCGGCCTGTTGGTCGGACGTGGCCTGATCCAGGTCCTTCTGTGCAATGCCCTGGATCTCGAACAGCTGGTGCGCGCGCTCCAGCGCCCGCGTGGTCAGCTTGCGCGTGCCTGCCGCGGAAATCAGGGTGGATTCGGCCTGCACCAGATCGGGGCTCTCGATATCAAACAGCGGCTTGCCCTTGGGCACGTCGTCGCCGATCTTGGCGTACACGTTGCGGATCTTGCCCTGATAGGAAGTGAAGACCTGCACCGAGCGGTCTTCATTGAAGTCGATGTTGCCGATCGCATCACGCTGGTTGGCGAACTCGTGCTCTTCCACGGGGGCCACCTTGACGTGCGCGCCCTGCGATTGGCTCAGCGTTACCCCTTGCTGCCTGCGTGCTGCCGCATCCGAGGCGGCTTTGCTGGCAGCCTTGCTGGTCTCCGTCTGTTCGTATACAGGCGCGGTCTGCGTGCGCCCCGAAAACGCGAACATCAGGCCGGCTACGGCAACAGCGGCGGCGGCGCCCCCCACGGCGGCGGATTTTGCATCGAAACCCACGACAAACCCCCAAGATTACAAAAATTGCCCGCATGATGGGGGTCTGAGGCGGTCCGGTCTACTGTGATCAATCACAGTACGCGGTTCATTCGCCGCCGAATAGAATCCCGGCCATTCCATCGCTGACAAGAATTGGGCGCACCATGTCGTTTTCGGGCCACAAGCTGAATGTCGTTCTGAACGCAATTCCCTCGCACGCTCGTGCCGCAGCGGTTGCTGCCTGCATGCTGGTATCGGCCTGCGCGGTTGGGCCCGACTTCAAGACGCCGCCGGCGCCACAGGCCAGCGGGTACACACCGCAACCGCTGCCTGAGCAGACGACATCGGCGCAGACCGCCGGCGGCGAGGCCCAGCGTTTCGTCTCGGGCATGAAGGTGTCCGACCAGTGGTGGCGGACATTCCAGTCGGAGAAGCTGAACAAAGTGATCGCCGATGCGTTTGCCGCCAGCCCGACGCTGGCTGCGGCCCAGGCGGCGCTGAAGGTGGCGCATGACCAGATGCGCTCGCAGCAGGGCGCGTTCTTCCCGATGCTGCAAGGGAACTATTCGCCCGCCCGCAAGCAAGACGCGGTCGGCACGATTGCGCCCACGCTGACGTCGAACGCCCCGATCTACAGCTTGCACACCGCGCAGCTGACGGTGAGCTACGCGCCGGATGTATTCGGCGGGACCCGCCGGGCGGTCGAGTCGCTGCGCGCGTCGCGCGACGCGCAGTACTTCCAGCTGGAGGCGGCGTACCTGACGCTGGCGTCCAACATCGTGGTCGCAGCCGTGCAGGAGGCCTCGCTGCGCGCGCAGATCGAGGCGCAGCAGCGTGTGGTCGAAGTCAATACGAAGCTGCTCGACAACCTGCTGCGGCAGTTCAAGCTGGGTGCTGTTACCGGGCTGGACGTGGCCGCTGCGACGACGCAGCTGGCCCAGGCCGAGCAGGCCCTGCCGAATTTGCAGAAGCAGCTGGCTGTGCAGCGCGACCTGCTGGCCGCCCTGGCGGGCAAGCTGCCGAGCGAGGGCGTGGGCGAGACCTTCACGTTTGCCGATTTCGCCCTCCCGCAGGAGCTGCCGGTGTCGCTGCCGTCGGAACTGGTGCGGCAGCGCCCGGACGTACGTGCCGCGGAAGAACAACTGCATGCCGCCACCGCGCAGGTGGGCGTGGCCATTGCCAACATGCTGCCGCAATTCACGATTACTGCCACCCGGGGTGGGGCCGCCGAAGTCTTCAGCCAGATGTTCAGCGACGGCAACGTCTTCTGGGCCCTGGCGGCCAGCGTGACGCAGACCTTCTTCGACGGCGGCACGCTGTGGTTCAAGAAGCGCGCAGCCGACGCCGGCGTGGAACAGGCCGAGGCCCAGTACCGCGGCACCGTGATCACGGCGTTCCAGAACGTCGCGGACTCCCTGCAAGCGCTGGATGCCGACGCCAATATCCTGAAGGCCGCGCTCAAGTCCGAGCAGGCTGCAAACACCACGCTCGACATCACCACCAAGCAGCTTGGGCTCGGTTACGTGAACGTGCTGGCCGTGCTGAATGCGGAGCAGGCCTACCAGGCCGCTACCCAGGCGACCATCGCAGCGCGTGCCGGCCGCTTTAGCGATACGGCTGCGCTGTTCCAGTCGCTGGGCGGTGGCTGGTGGAACCGGCCTGAGGGGGCCGTGGCCCTGGAGCCCGACGCCGCATCGGCGCGTACCTCATCGACGCATTAACTGAGCGGAATCTCGAAGATCCACTTGAAGGTCCAGCGGTCGGTGGCGCGCGTCAGGCCCCGACCGATGCCGAAGTTGAAGACGAAGGGCTTGCGGTCCACGTCGAAGGCCAGGTACGCGGTGTGCTGCTGCTCGTGCAGCGGCGCGAGGTGGTTGATGGGCCCCAAGTCTGCGTAGTACTCCAGCCCAGCGCGCACGCCGGTCGCCACCGTGCGCGCGATCTTGAAGCTCGGCGCCGCATCGGGCACGCCGCTGCGACCCGGGCTCGACACTGTCCAATCCAGCACCGGGTTCACCGCCCACAGCCAGCGCGCGTCCTGGTAGCCGTAGATGGGGCGCAGCTCCGCCACGTTCTGCGATTGCTCGAAGCGGCGTGCCACGTGGGCCAGCTCCACGTTGATGCCGGCAAAGCGCCCCACACCGTCCTCCGGCCGCACCGGCATCCACTTCACGCGCACCTTCGGTCCGGTCACGTAATAGGTGTTGTCGCGCGTGAGGCTGGTCGGCACGTACAGGCCGAATTCAAGCGAGGGCGACCAGCCGTAGGAAAACTCGGCCGTTGCCCGCCACCCGTGCGGTGTCGTGATTTCACCGGGGTACGAAGGCTCGCTAATGCCGCTGGGCGTGGTGTTCAGGTGCAGCTCCAGGCCGACCTCGCCGGGGGCGTTGATGTCGCCGGTGTAGACCTGGATTTCGTCGGGCAGCACGGCGTGCGCGGGCAGCACCGGCAACCCGAGCACGACGGTCAGCCCGGCAATGCGGGCGAGGCGCGATAGCAGCATGGAGGACCCCAGTTTTTGACCCGGATCATAAATGCGCAATCGGGCGTTTCCGGAATAACCCCGGCTTGCAAACACAAATCGGCCTGAGAGGCGTTCGCGTTAGTGATCGGCCCCGGCGCCGGCGCGCACGTGCGCCTCATCCACCCCGAGTCGTGCGTGCAATTCCTGCCACCCCTTGGGTGTCACCAGCACCGCGCGCGAGGCTCGCGCGCGCAGCAGCCAGCCGGCCTCGCACAGCCGGTGCAGGAACTGGACGCCCAGCGGTCCGGCCAGGTGGTGCGTGCGCTCGGTCCAGTCCAGGCACTGGCGCGCCAGACCGCGCCGCGTCGGGCGGATGGCGCTCACATCCAGCCCGACGCTGGCAAACCATGCATGGCCGGCGGGCGGGATCTCATATTGTTTGTCTGCTACCGGCGCCAGGTAGCCGCGTGCCTGCATCGCCTGCGTGACGGCCACGCCAACCTGCCCCGCCAGGTGGTCGTAGCAGCAGCGGCAGAAGCCGAGCTCGCGCGCCTTGGCGCTCAGCACCGGGCGGCGTGCGGTGCCGGCGGGGCCGATGGCGGCCAGGTGCTCCAGCGCCTGCGCCACGTGCGCGCCGGCCAGCCGGTAGTAGCGATGCCGGCCTTCAGTCTCCAGCAGCAGTAGCCCGCCCTCCAGCAATTTGGCCAGATGCGTGCTCGCCGTCTGCGCGGTGACACCGGCGGCATGCGCCAGCTCGCCCGCCGGCAGGGCACGCCCGTCGAGCAACGCAGTCAGCATGGCCGCCCGGGCCGGGTCGGCGATCAGGAAGGCGGTGCCGGAAAAGCTGTTCGGAAGCGACATGGCGGACTCCTCGTCAACCCGGCCATTCTAGGGAACGGGCGGTCACGATGCTTCGACACGGATCGAAACGTCGCGCACCCGCTGCGCACTACGCTGGCGCCATCGTTCTCCAGGAGCTTGAACATGGATGCCTTGACGTTGCAGCCCGGCGCCGCCGCCCAGCCTGCACGCCCCCGCCTGGTGCTGTGCGCGCTGTCGATGGCCGTGCTGGTCGCGCAGATCGACACCGCGGTCATCAACCTCGCGATGCGGCCGATCGGTCAGTTCTTCCACGCCCCCATCGGCGCGCTGCAATGGGTGATCGACGCCTACAACCTTGCCTATGCCGCGCTGCTGCTCACTGGTGGTCTGCTGGCCGACCTGTACGGGCGGCGGCGCGCGTTCGTGGCCGGGGCGTTGGTGTTCACCGTGGCCTCGGTGGTGTGTGCGCTGGCGCCGTCCATCGGCTGGCTGATTGGCGGGCGGGCGCTGACGGGCGTGGGCGCGTCGCTGCTGCTGCCGGCCTCGCTCGCCATCCTGCGCGTGGTGTGGCAGGACCCGGCCGAGCGTGCCCGCGCACTCGGCGTGTGGGCGGCGTGCAATGGCCTGTCGATGGCGATCGGCCCGACCGTGGGCGGCCTGCTGGTGACGCACTTCGGCTGGCAGGCGGTGTTCTGGGTGGTGGTGCCGATCAGCCTGCTGGCCATGGGGCTGGCGCTGCGCGTGATACCGGAATCGTCAGACCCTGCGCATCGTCGCTTCGATGCGCTGGCGCAGGTGCTCGGCGCCGTTGCGCTGAGCGGCCTGGCCTTCGCCGCCATCGAGATGCAGCAGGCGCCGGCGGTTGCGCTGGCGGTGCTGCTGCTGGCGATGGCGGCCACCGCCGGGTTCCTCCACGTGGAAGCCCGCCACGGCGCGGCTGCGCTGGTGCCGCTGGACCTGTTCCGCATCCGCCCGTTTCGTGGCGCGATCGTCGCCACTGCCGGCATGACCTTCGGCATGTATGGCGTGCTCTTCCTGCTGCCGCTGATGTGGCAGAGCACGGGGCGCTTCTCCATCACCGGCGCGGGCATCGCGCTGATGCCGATGGCGCTGGTGTTTGCGGTGGTGTCGCCGGGCTCGGGCGCGCTGGTGCGCCGCTGGGGCACGCGGCTGGCGACGGCGGGCGGCGTGGTCATCATCGCGTGCGGGCTGCTGGTGCTGGGCGGGCTGGCCGATAGCGCATCGAACCTGCCGGCGGCCGTCGGGCTGGCACTGACGGGGCTCGGCATGGGGTTTGCCACCGGCCCGCTGATGGGCGCGGCGGTGGGGGCGGTGGGGCCGGAGCGTTCGGGCACGGCGTCCGCGCTGGTCAACGTGGCCCGCATGAGCGGGGCGACGCTGGGGGTGGCGATGATGGGCGCAGTCTATGCCAGCTGCCACGGTGGCGCGCAGGGGTTGCGCGCGGCGTTGCTGTGCGGCGCGGCGGTGCAGTCGGTCTGCGCCGCCATCGCCTGGAGGCATGGCACCCGCCAGCGCGGGTGATGGGGTTGGTTTGTGCAGGGGCCGGTGTCCAGCCCCTGCGTCGTCTGGCGGCGCCGTGTCAATGCCATGCGCTGTTCGCGCTCGGTTTCGCGCAACAGCAGCTGCGCCTTTTGTCTTCTGCCATCGCCGTCCTCGTCGCGCTTCACGCACGCGATACCAGGATCGCTCTGCAAAGGAATGGTTTAACGCGTTCCTAATTCACGAGAGGCGTGTTTGCCGTGGACACGCAAAAAAACCAAAGACAGCAAAAAAATTGCTGATGCTCTTGCTATGAAACCGTCACGGGCAGCCACATAAACTCCGATGCCGCCACCAATCCAGTCGTTTTATAGAGTGTCTTTGTCGTTTTCAGGGGGGAGCGGTGAGCCAATTTTTCTTATTTATTATTCAAAAAATATAAGGTGCGAATAATGGAACGCAAATGTTTGCGACCAATTGCCGTGGCTGTTCGCAGTATCTTTGCTGCATCGGTTCTGCTTGTATCGCTCGCTGGCTGCAACGACTCCGCCAATGACTCGCCCGCGGTTGCGACGCCCGCCGCGACGGATATCAACAAGGTCCAGAACGTCGTTGTCATCTATCTGGAAAATCGTTCCTTCGACAACCTGTTTGGCCACTTCCCTGGCGCCAACGGCCTCGGCAATGTCACGGCGGCGAACGCACAGGTGGATTTCGATGGTAAGACCGTGCTTGCGAACTTGCCCGCCGTCTGGGGCAGCCAGGCGGATCCTTCGCTGGGTCAGGTCAGCACCTTGCCCAATGCGCCGTTCCGTCTGGATGCGGCACCGATCAGCGGCACCATGAGCGTGGTCGGGCCGGATCTCGTGCATCGTTTCTATCAAAACCAGATGCAGATCAATGGCGGCGCCAACAACATGTTCGCGGCCTACTCGAACCGCGGCGGCTACGTGATGGGCTACTTCGACGGTTCAGGCTTGAACCTGTACAAGCTTGCCCAACAATACACACTGGCCGACAACTTCTTCCAGGGCGCGTTTGGCGGCTCGTTCCTGAATCACCAATATCTGGTCTGCGCCTGCGCCCCGACCTACCCCAACGCACCGGCCAGCGAGATCGCGACCGTCGACGCCAGCGGTAAGGCGCTGCAGATCGATCCGACCTCACCGGCCAAAGCCAATACGGGGGCGGTCAAATTTGTTCACGACGGTTCGGTGACGCCGGATGGCTATGCGGTCAATACCATCCTGCCGCCGTATCAGCCTAGCGCGGCGCCGTCTGCGGTGGGTCAAGACATTCGTCTGGCCAATCCCGCCGGCGATGCCTACGAAGGCTCGGCGGTACTGCCGCCGATCGACTCCAGCAAATTCACGACCATCGGCGACACGCTTACCGCGGCTGGGGTCAACTGGAAATGGTATGCGGGCCAATGGAACAACGCGCTGGCCGAAGGCCTGAACGTGCGCGACAGCAAGAACTACAAGCTGATCTGGACGGAAAACCCGGGCCAACCGGACTTCGAGCCCCATCATCAGCCGTTCAACTATTACACCCGTTTCGACCCGACCACCGCCCAGGGGCAAATCGAGCGCGCGAACCACCTGCAGGATGTCACCAACATGCTCAGTGATGCCGCAAACGGAACCTTGCCGCCGGTCGCGTTTTATAAGCCCGCCGGCAACGTGAACGGCCACCCCGGCTATTCCGACGTACAGGATGCCGATGTCGACCTCGCCAACGTGCTCGGCACGTTGCAGAAGAGCCCGCAATGGGCGCATATGGCGATCGTCATCACGACCGACGAGTTTGGCGGCTTCTACGACCACGTCGCGCCGCCCACTGGCGACCGTTGGGGCCCCGGCTCGCGGATTCCGGCTGTCGTGATTTCGCCGTACGCGAAGAAGGGCTATGTCGACCATACCTACTACGATACGGCGTCCATCCTGAAGTTCATCACCAAGCGCTTCAACCTGAAGGCACTGGCTGGCTTCCGCTCGGCCACCGGCGATCTGACCAACGCGTTTGACTTTACCCAGGCGCCTTGAGCGCCGATCAGCCGCGATCAGGCAGTCGATGGTGAACTGCCAACAATCGGCGATCAGTCAGCGGTGCTGACTGTTGATGGACCCCACGCTGTGCGCAGCGTGGGGTTTTTTCTTTTCGGTCCATCGCCTGAAAGCACAACACCCGCGAGCGCGGGTGTCGGGTTGGGTTGGCGCAGGGGCCGGTGTTCCAGCCCCTGTGCAGGACGATTAGCGTGCAGCCTTGGCCGACACCGCCACCGGTTCCGGCTGCCGCGCGTTCGGACGGCGCAGCAGACGCAACGCATACCACGCCAGCAGCAGGGCGCCCGCAGCGAACACGATGTCACCCGGCACGCGCAGCCACACCAGCGTCTCCATCAGCTTCGAGTGGACGATCTCCGGCGAGCGGGCGTACCACATGCCCTTGGTGATGCTGGCCCAGGCCTGGTAGATGCCGGCCGGCAGCAGCGACATGAACACCATCATCGCCAGGCCGATGTTCAGGCCCCAGAACGCGGGCTTGAGCAGGCTGTCGGCGTGCAGGCTGCGCGCATAGAGGCCGCGCAGGCAGAACAGCATCAGGCCGATGCCCAGCATGCCGTACACCCCGAACAGCGCGGCGTGTCCGTGGGCGGCTGTCATGTTCAGGCCCTGCACGTAGTACAGCGAGGCCGGCGGGTTGATGGCAAAGCCGAGCAGGCCTGCACCCACGGTGTTCCAGAAGCCCACCGCCACGAAGCACAGCACCGGCCACTTGTAGGCACCGAGCCACGCCACGCCCTGCGTGCGGCGATAGTTCTGCAGCGCTTCCAGCCCGATCAGCGTGAGCGGTACCACTTCCAGCGCCGAGAACACAGCGCCCACCGAGATGATCGAGGTCGGCGTGCCAGTGAAGTACAGGTGGTGCAGCGTCCCCAGGATGCCGCCGAACAGGAACACGATGGTCTCCGCCACGATGGCACGGTTGGCGCTGGCTGCCCGGATCAGGCCCAGCCGCGTGAAGATCAGCGCGACCACGGCGGTGGCGAACACCTCGAAGAAGCCCTCGACCCACAGGTGCACCAGCCACCAGCGCCAGTACTCGATCATCGAGTAGTGGGTGTGCTGGTCCCACACCAGCGAGGTCGAATAGAACCCGCCGATGCAGGTGGCCGACAGGAACACCATGGCGATCAGCCCGCGCGATTCCGACGGCGTCTTCAGCGCCGGCCACAGGGCGCGGCCGAGCAGCACCACCCAGAACAGCAGGCCGACAAACAGCAGCAGTTGCCACACGCGGCCCATGCTGGTGTATTCCAGGCCCTGGTTGCCGAGCCAGAAGCTGAAGTCCACGCCGCGATGCTGCAGCGTGCCCAACCAGCCCATGGCGGTGGAACCCACCACGATGAAGATCAGCGCCCAGAACAGCAGGTCGACCCCGAGCTTCTGGAACTTGGGCTCGCGGCCCGACAGCAGCGGCGCGATATACAGGCCCGTCGCCAGCCACGCCGTGGCGATCCACAGCACGCCCAGCTGCGTGTGCACCGTGCGGCTGATCACGTACGGCAGCACCTGCGCCAGCGGAATGCCAAAGAAGGATTCGCCCTCCACCGCATAGTGCGCGGTGATGGCGCCCATGCCGATCTGCAGCAGCATCAGCCCGACCACGGCAAAGAAGTACTTGCGTGTGGCCTTCATCGACGGCGTGGCGACCGCGTTGAGGAACGGGTCGTTCGCCAGCGGCTCTGCTTCCGCTTCATGCTTGCCGGCGCCATGGATCCACAGCATCGCGGCAATGCCGCCCAGCAGCAGGATGATGCTCACCATCGACCACATGGCCGCGCCGCTGGTCATGGTGTTGCCCACCAGCGGCTCGTGCGGCCAGTTGCTGGTGTACGACAGGTCGGTCTCGCCCGGGCGGTCGGTGGCGGCAGCCCACGACGTCCAGAAGAAGAACGCGGCCAGCGCTTCACGGTCGGCCTGGGCCGGCAGGACGCCGGTCGCCATCGCGTACTGGCTGCGCAGTTCCGCCAGCGACGGATCGGTGCCGAACAGCGCCTCGAAGTGCTGCGCGACGTCGCGGATGGCCTGCGCCCGTTCCTTCGAGACGGTGACGCTGTTGCGCGCCTCGTCATACGTATTGCGCCGCATCTCCTCCTTGACCGTCGCATCGACGGCTGCCTGTTCCGACGCCGTCAGCGACTTGCCTGCGCCATGTTGCTGCTGCGCACGCAGGGCCTGCAGCGCCGTCGCTTCGCGATGCAGCCAGTCGGCCGACCAGTCCGGCGCGACATAGGCGCCGTGGCCCCAGACGGTGCCGAGCTGCTGGCCGCCCGCTGACAGCCAGGCCTGCTGGCCGCGCTGGATCTGCTCACCGGTAAACAACACATCGCCGGCCGTGGTGACGACGGCCTGCGGAATGGGCGGCGCCGCCAGGTAGATCTGGCGTCCCAGATACCCGAGTGCCCCGAACGACAGGACAAAGATCAGGCCGAGCCACCGCCACAGCCTCTGATTGTTTTTCATGACAGGTTCCTCGCTAGGGTGCGATTGAGGGTGCGATTTGGGATGCGATCCGGGAGATCAGGCGCCGCCGCAGCTGCCGCAGCATTGGCCGGCGCTGGCGGCCGAGGCCACCTTGGTGATGGCCACACGCCACGTATGCGGGCCGCGTTCCAGGGTGGCCCAGGAGAACTGGCCGGGCCGCTCGATCTGGAACTGGGCTTGCAGCGGGCGCGGATCGTGATCGTTGATCAGCTCCAGCGCTTGGCCGACTTCGAGCTTGCCGAAGGTCGCGAAGATCAGCGGATGGCGCTCGCGCGGTGCCAGCACGCGCAGATCGAGTTGGAGGGAGGAGGCGAGCTGTGTCATGGGGAACTCCGTTCGGTTGGGTTCGGCATCTAAAAGATGCATCAAGAATGCATCTATAGTAGTGAGCGCAATCTACCTCGCTATTGATGTAGATCAGATGCTTGTTTTATGGGGCGCTTGATGTCCGCTGCATGGCGTCCTGCCGCGGCATGGACTGTGCGGTGCAGCATGGGGACGGCCGGTTCGCCGATTTTTCTTTGCGCTGTATCAAAACCCTACTGGCAACCGGCTTCTAACGTGAAGCGGACGACATCCATCGACTAATGGGGGAAAACATGAGCCGTCTTCAAGTGGTCCGCGGTCTGGTACGTGCGGGCCTGGTTTCTGTGGCGCTGGGCGCACTGCTGGCAGGCGGCGCACCGGCCGGGGCTGCCGCTAGGCTGCCGGGCGACTTCGGCCCGCCGCGCGGCGAGCCCATCCATGCGGTGCTGACCAGCCCGCCCAACGTGCCGCCCGCGGTCAACCGCAACTACCCGGCCAAGGTCATCGTGGACCTGGAGGTGGTCGAGAAGGAGATGCAGATCTCTGAGGGGGTGAGCTACACCTTCTGGACCTTCGGTGGCACGGTGCCGGGCAGCTTCATCCGCGTGCGGCAGGGCGACACGGTGGAGTTCCACCTCAAGAACCACCCGAGCAGCAAGATGCCGCACAACATCGACCTGCATGGCGTGACCGGGCCGGGCGGCGGGGCGGCTTCCAGCTTCACCGCGCCGGGGCATGAGTCGCAATTCACCTTCAAGGCGCTCAACGAAGGCATCTACGTTTACCACTGCGCCACCGCGCCGGTCGGCATGCACATCGCCAACGGCATGTACGGGCTGATCCTGGTGGAGCCGCCCGAAGGCCTGCCCAAGGTCGACCACGAGTACTACGTGATGCAGGGTGACTTCTACACCGGCGGCAAGTACCGCGAGAAGGGCCAGCAGCCGTTCGACATGGAAAAGGCCATCGATGAGCGCCCGACCTACGTGCTCTTCAATGGCGCGGAAGGTGCACTCACCGGCGACAAGGCGCTGCGGGCCAAGACCGGTGAATCGGTGCGCATCTACGTCGGCAACGGCGGGCCCAACCTGGTGTCGAGCTTCCACGTGATCGGCGCCATCTTTGACCAGGTGCGCTATGAGGGCGGCACCAACGTGCAGAAGAACGTGCAGACCACGTTGATCCCCGCGGGCGGCGCGGCCGTCGTGAAGTTCACCGCCAAGGTGCCGGGCAGCTACGTGCTGGTGGATCACTCGATCTTCCGTGCCTTCAACAAGGGGGCGATGGCCATCCTCAAGGTCGATGGGCCGGAAAACAAGCTGGTCTATTCGGGCAAGGAGCTCGATTCGGTGTACCTGGGCGACCGCGCTGGCCCCAATCTGGCCGCTGTCACCAAGGCGACGCAGGCATCGGCTTCCGGCACGCTCACCGTGCAGGATCAGGTGCAGGCAGGCCGTGCGCTGTTCGCGGGCACCTGCTCGGTATGCCACCAGGGCGCCGGCACGGGTCTGCCGGGCGTGTTCCCGCCGCTGGCCAAGTCGGATTTCCTCGCGGCGGACCCGAAGCGCGCGATCGGTATCCTGCTGCACGGCCTGAACGGCAAGATCAAGGTCAACGGCCAGGAATATGACTCCGTCATGCCACCGATGACGCAGCTCAACGATGACGAGGTCGCCAACATCCTGACCTACGTGCTCAACAGCTGGGACAACCCCGGCGGCCGTATCAGCGCCGAGGAGGTCAAGCAAATGCGTGCCCAGCCCGTGCCGTCCAAGGCGGTGGCCGAGCACTGACCTGATCTGCGATCGAGATCGCCATGGCCCGCCTGACCCACCGCATCGCTGCAGCACTGCTGGCGCTGGCCAGCGCCGCCGCCCAGGGCGCCGCCTATGTGCGGCTGCCCGGTGGCGACTTCGACAGCGTGCTGCCGCAGAACGCGCCGGGCCTGCCCCAGCGCGTGCGCGTCGAGCCCTTCGAGCTGCGCACGATGCCGGTGACCATCGGCGAGTACCTGGCCTTCGTGCAGACGCACGAGGCCTGGCGCCGCGACCGCGTGCCGGAGGTGTTTGCCGGCCCGTCGTATCTGCTCGACTGGGCCGACGCTTTGCATCCGGACCCGCAGGCCTCGCCACAGGCGCCGGTGACGGGCGTCACCTGGTTTGCCGCGCGCGCCTATTGCGAGAGCGAGGGCGCGCGCCTGCCCACCTGGCTGGAGTGGGAATCCGCCGCCGCGGCCGACGCCACCCGCGCCGACGCGCGCGACGACCCGCAATGGGGCCAGCGCATCCTCACCTGGTATGAGCGGCCGGCGCTGCGCGTGCTGCCGGCGGTGGGCGGCCCCCCCGACGTGCACGGCGTGCGCGACCTGCACGGCCTGATCTGGGAGTGGGTCGACGATTTCAACGCGCTCTTCATCGCCGGCGATAGCCGCACGCAGGGCGACCCCGACAAGCAACAATTCTGCGGCGCCGGTGCCATCAGCATCGTGCGGCGCGACAGCTATGCCGTGCTGATGCGCGTGGCGTTGCTGTCCTCCCTCGCGGGCGCGGATGCCACAGGTAGCCTGGGCTTCCGCTGCGCCCGCACCCTCCACGGAGACCAACCATGAAGTGCCTCAACCCCATGCGCCGCGCGCTGCTGGCGCTGTTTCTCCTGGCCGGTCTGGCCGGTGGCGCACAGGCCGCCGGTGCGCTCGCCTCCGGCTCGCTCTATCAATCCGACGTGACACTGACCGACCAGAACGGCCGCACCTTCCACCTGGCCGACCTGCGCGGCCAGCCGGTGCTGATCAGCATGTTCTATTCGTCGTGCCAGATGGTCTGCCCGATGATCTTCGAGACCATCCGCGCGACGCTGGCCAAGGGCGGCAAGCCCGCACAAGACGGCGTGCGGGTGGTGATGATCACGGTCGATCCCGAGCGCGATTCCGTCGGCGTGCTCAGGAAGACGGCCGCCGACCATAGTGCGGGCGACCACTGGCAGCTTGCGCGGGCCGATAGCAGCGGCACGCGCGCAGTCGCGGCACTCCTGGGCGTGCAGTACCGGCGCCTGGCCGACGGCGACTTCAACCACTCCAGCACCATCCTCCTGCTCGACACCGACGGGCGCATCAGCGCCCGTACCAACACGCTCGGTGCGACCGACCCGAAGCTGGTCGAGGCCATGCGCAAGCTGGTTGCCGGCAAGCCCTGAGCTGCGGTTTGCCTGACCCGGGCCGGCCCGGCGAGTGAACGTTACAGGCGTTACGTGCCATGCACCGGTGATGATGCGGCCGCGCTGCTACGCTGCCGCATCACTTCACTCACTCCCCCGACCGATGATGAGACTTCGCCAACTTGCCATGGGCGTCGCGCTGGCCGCGCTCGCGCCCTTTGCTTTCGCCAAACCGCTGTGCACGATCGTCGCCGATGCGGCCACCGGCACGGCATTGATGCATGACGGCCAGTGCAGCGAGCGTGTGACACCTGCCTCCACGTTCAAGATCGCCCTGGCCGTGATGGGCTATGACGCGGGCTTCCTGAAAGACGAACACGCGCCCGTGCTGCCCTTCCGCAAGGGCGACCCCGACTGGGGCGGCGATGCCTGGCGCAAGCCGATCGATCCGTCGTCGTGGCTCCAGTACTCGGTGGTCTGGTACTCGCAGCGCATCACGCACGCGCTGGGCGCCGACGCGTTCCAGTCCTACGTGCGCAAGTTCGACTACGGCAACATGGATGTCGCGGGCGACCCAGGGCGCAACAACAGCCTCGACCATTCGTGGATCACCTCGTCGCTGAAGATCTCGCCCGAGGAGCAGGTCGGCTTCCTGCGCAAGATCGTGAACCGGCAGCTGCCGGTGTCCGCGCGCGCGCTCGACATGACGGACCGCATCACGCAGGTCAAGCAACTGCCGGGCGGCTGGACCGTCCACGGCAAGACCGGCACCGGCGCGCCCGGCACCACCGGCGTTGATGGCAGCTGGGACCAGGCCCATGCCTACGGCTGGTTTGTCGGCTGGGTGACCAATGGCACGAAGACGCTCGTGTTCGCCCATCTGATCCAAGACGAGAAGCTCGAACCCACCTACGCCGGCCCGCGTGCGCGCGACGCGTTCCTGGCCGACTTGCCGGACCTCCTCACGGGCGCCGCCAACTAAGCGGGCATGGCCCCGCAGGGCATTGCGCGCGCGCAAGCGGGGCTTGCAGCGCTGCGTATTTTTGCGGTGCAGCGCGCGCCGTAGAGTCCGGTGCATCCACCTCTTGGAGCGGCACGATGCGCCCGCAACTCACCCTCGTCAGCCACCCGCTTTGCCCCTACGTGCAGCGTGCCGCGATTGTCCTGCAGGAGAAGGGCGTCGCTTTCACGCGGCGCGACATCGACCTTGCCAACAAGCCGGACAGGTTCCTGCACGTCTCGCCGCTGGGCAAGACGCCGGTGCTGCTGGTGGATGAGGCGGCGATCTTCGAATCCGCCGTCATCTGCGAATTCCTGGACGAGACCGAGGCGCCGCGGCTGCATCCCGATGCGCCGCTGGCGCGGGCGCGGCACCGCGCGTGGATGGAGTTCGGCTCGTCGGTGCTCAACGCTATCGGGGCGTTCTACAGCGCCCCCGATGACAATGCGCTGGCCGCGCGCGCAGCGGATTTACGCCAGCGCTTCGCGCAACTGGAGGCGGCGCTGGCCGACGGGCCGTACTTCGACGGGGCGCATTTTTCCATCGTCGATGCAGTGTTCGGGCCCGTGTTCCGGTACTTTGACGTGTTCGATACGGTTGGCGATTTCGGCGTCCTAACGGGCTTGCCGAAGGTCAACGCCTGGCGCGCGCAACTGGCGCTACGGCCCTCGGTGCGGGATGCCGTCGGCTCGGACTATGCGGAGCGCTTGCATGCGTTTTTGCTGGCGCGGCGCTCGGCCCTGTCGCGCCGCATGACGGCGCAGGAACCGGCCTGAGCTCGCATTGCATCGCACAAAAAAAGAAGCCCGGCAGAGGGGGCGCCGGGCTAAGTGGGATGGAATTGCGGTTCGCAGTTCGCAGGACACACGATACAAAAAATACGAAACTCAGATTGAAAACAAATTAAAAGCGCGCCCGATTTTGAGGATTTACTCTAAGTAAATGCGCGCTTAACACGGGTGCTGGGCGCCGGTCTTGGCGTCAGGCCTGGCTTTGCGGGTCGGTGCCTGTGAGGCGTTGAGTCATGGTGGGCACGACGGGCTGCGCAGCGTGTTGTTAATACGCTGACTTGGATCGGGTTTTTAAAACGCCAGTAATCGTTTGCGCGCGGTTTTAAATCGGCGGGCGTTTCCACCGGGCTTGCCGGCCCCGCTGAGATTGGCAGGCGGGCCATGCCATGCCGAGGCCGCGCTCAAGGTGATGCCACCCGCGAGCAGATCGTCGAGACGGTGTAGCAGCTGACCTTCCATGCCGGCGGCCCGGTGCTGTGCGACGCGCTAGTGCTGTTGCCGGAAGTGTTCGTGGCTAACGGGGTGTGAGGGCGGGCGATGTCCCTGCTTGAGCCAGGGCTTCTGCCGCGACGCGACGCCCGTTGCCGGCAAGCCGCATTCCCAAGCGCCAGGCCGCATGGCGCGGGTTTGGAGCGGTCTCACCATGGGCGACGTGGTCGTGCTCTGCGCCTGGAATGCGTAAAAACCCTAGGCGCGGCCCGCCAATCTGAGAGATTCCTTATTCCATGCGAAAAGCATACGCTTGCTACGTAGTGCTACGTGTGGCGCCTGCGTACAGGTGCGGATGGTGCATTGAAGTCGGTGCCGCCACAGTGCGCATGCCCGGCACCGCGCCCGCGGCAGTTCGACCCGACTAGAACGACAAGACGGAGGACTCGCCCCACCGGCCAAACGGCACGGACAAGCCGACGTGGTTCCACGCCCCTCACCAACAACACAACAGAAGTCCCGCGCACCTCAGGAGACAAGCGATGAAGTACCTGCTCGCGCTGCCGTTCATCGGCCTGCTATGGGTTCCGTTCTATAACCAGGAGACGCCCGCGCTGTTCGGCTTTCCATTCTTCTACTGGTACCAGTTCCTGTGGGTGCCGATCACCTCGGCGCTGATCTGGATCGTGTACCGCCACGGCGTCAAGAAGGGAGAGGAATGATGGACGGTCAGATCAACTGGGTCGCGCTCGCGGTCTTCGTCTTCTTCTTTGCACTGGTGACGGTGTTGGGCTTCGTCGCCTCGCGCTGGCAGCGTGGCACCTCCGACCGCGGCGCGCACATCGATGAATGGGGCCTGGGCGGCCGCAACTTCGGCACCTGGATCACGTGGTTCCTGGTCGGCGGCGATTTCTACACGGCCTACACCGTGATCGCCGTGCCGGCGCTGGTGTATGCGGTGGGCGCGTATGGTTTCTTCGCGCTGCCGTACACGATCCTGGTGTATCCGATCGTGTTCATGATCATGCCCAAGCTGTGGAAGGTGGCGCAGCGCAACGGCCATGTGACCGCCGCGGACGCCGTCTACGGCCGCTATGGCTCGCGCCCGCTGGAGTTTGCGGTGGCGCTCACGGGCGTGGTGGCGACCATGCCGTATATCGCGCTGCAGCTGATCGGCATGGAGGTCGTGATCAAGGCGCTGGGCCTCACGGGTGAGCTGCCGCTGGCGGCGGCGTTCGTGATCCTCGCGCTGTATACGTACTCGGCGGGCTTGCGCGCGCCGGCGCTGATCGCCTTCGTCAAGGACATCATGATCTACATCGTGGTGCTGGTGGCGGTGGTGCTGGTGCCGGCCAAGCTGGGCGGCTACGGTGCGGTGTTCTCGCATGCGCACGATGCATTCGCCCTGAAGGGCGGAGCGACGGGCCTCACGCTCAAGTCGGCGCAGTTCCTGCCGTTCGCCACGCTGGCGATCGGGTCGGCACTGGCGGCGTTCATGTATCCGCATACGTTGACCGGCATCTTCGCGGCACGCAGCGCGGACACCATCCGCAAGAACGCCGTGTTCCTGCCGGCCTATACCGTGCTGCTGGGGCTGATCGCGCTGCTGGGCTTCATGGCCTACGCGGCGGGCATCTCGGTCAAGAACAACAACGACGTGGTGCCGGCGCTGTTCAACGCGCTGTTCCCGAGCTGGTTCACGGGGTTTGCGTTCTCGGCCATTGCCATTGGCGCGCTGGTGCCGGCGGCGGTGATGTCGATCGGCGCGGCCAACCTGTTCACGCGCAACTTCTGGAAGCCGTACGTCGCGCCGGATATCACGGCGGCGGGCCAGGAAAAGGTGGCCAAGGTCGTCTCGCTGATCGTCAAGGCCGGGGCGCTGATCTTCATCCTGTTCCTGCCGACCAAGTTTGCGCTGGACCTGCAACTGCTGGGCGGGGTGTGGATCGTGCAGACCTTCCCGTCGGTGGTGTTCGGGCTGTTCAACCTCTCCAACCGCTTCCGTGCGCCGGCGCTGCTGGCCGGCTGGGCGGCGGGCATGATCGGCGGCAGCTGGCTGGCGTTTGCCGACGGCATCAAGCCCGTGCATACGTTCGTGATCGGCGGCGGCAGCTACGCGATCTACACGGGCCTGACGGCGCTCATCTTCAACGTCGTGGTGGCGGTGGTGGTGCAGTTGCTGCTCGGCAAGCGTGGTGAGGAGACGCCTGCGCTGCGCCAGTCGGCGGGTTGAGCGTCGCGCTGTAGAGGCATACGAAGAGGGCCGGACCCGTAGGGTGCCGGCCCTTTTTCTTTGGCGCGGCTAGATCAGCGTGGAGTCGTCGCTGGAGAAATCGTCGTTGCTGAAATCGGTGTCCAGCAGGCCGTCGTCGCGCGACGTGGTGTCGGCATTGAGCGACCGGTCGCTGTCGTTCCCGTAGTAATTGTTGATGACCGTTTCGCTCGACCCGGTTCCCATGACCGGTTGCCCGCCCAGGAAGCCGCCGCCGCTGTTGTGGTGGAACAGGTTCTCGATGCCCTGGAACAGCAACGCGCCGCCGGCCACGCCCGCGGCCGTGGTGGCGATGCCGCCGAGCGCGCTGCCCATCCCGCCGCTCAGGAAGCCCGGGCGGGCGGCCGGTGCTGCCTGGGCCGGTGCGGGCATCGGCACGGGCGTAGCCGCAGCGGGTGCATAGCCGGGGGTTGGTGCGGCACGGTTGGCCGGATTGCCCCACGTGTTGGCCGGGTCGAGGAATGCATTGGACCCGCCCGCCTGTGCCGCCTGCACCTGGCTTTGCAGCGTTGCAATCTGCGTCTTGGCCGCGGCGAGCGCGTGGTCGAGCAGCAGGGCGCGCTGCACCAGCAAGTAGGCGGCATCGGGCTGCCGGGCAACGGCCTCGGCAATCAGGGCGTCGGCCTGCGGGTCCTTGGCGCCGGCCCGGGCTTGCGTGAGCTGGGCGAGGAAGGTTTCCAAGGCTTGCATCTCTTGCGGGGTCATGGTGTTTCCTATGCGTGTCGTGAGGGACGGGGCCAGTCTAGGAAGCGAGTCTTAAGCGAGCATTAAGAGGCGCGGCCGATCTGTACGTGCAGCATCGCCCACATAGGCGGTGGCTTGGCGTTTACCCCAGCGCAATCCTCCGTCAAATTACTTTACAACTAAACTATTCATGACTAATGTAATACCGCATCAAACGCGGAGTCGTCATGAAGATCGTCTGTATTGGTGGTGGGCCGGCCGGGCTGTATTTCGCCCTGCTGATGAAGCTGCAGGATCCGTCGCACGACGTGACGGTGGTCGAGCGCAACCGGCCGTATGACACCTTCGGCTGGGGCGTGGTGTTCTCCGACCAGACGCTGGGCAACCTGCAGCGCGCGGATGCCAAGAGCGCCGCGCAGATCCTCGACGCGTTCAACCATTGGGACGACATCGAAGTCCATATCCGTGGCCAGGTGGTGCGCTCCGGCGGCCACGGCTTCTGCGGCATCGGCCGCAAGCGGCTGCTGAATATCCTGCAGGCGCGCTGCGAAGAAGTGGGCGTCAAGCTCGTCTTCGAGACCGACGTGCAGGATGACACCGCCTACGCCGACGCCGACCTCATCATCGCCAGCGACGGCCTGAACAGCCGCATCCGCACCAAGTACGCCGCCACCTACCAGCCCGACATCGACACGCGCCGCTGCCGCTTCGTCTGGCTCGGCACGCACAAGCTGTTCGAGGCATTCACGTTCGCGTTTGAGGAAACCGAGCACGGCTGGTTCCAGGCGCATGCCTACCGCTTTGACGACGAGACCTCCACCTTCATCGTCGAGGCGCCGGAAGACGTCTGGCGCAAGGCGGGCCTCGAGACGATGGAGAAGGAAGACGCCATCGCCTTCTGCGAGCGCCTGTTCGCCAAGTACCTCGACGGCCACACGCTGATGTCGAACGCGAGCCATCTGCGCGGTTCGGCGCAGTGGATCCGTTTCCCGCGCGTGGTGTGTCGCCACTGGGTGCACACCAACGCGCACAACACGCCGGTGGTGCTGATGGGCGATGCGGCGCACACGGCGCACTTCTCGATCGGCTCGGGCACCAAGCTGGCGCTGGAAGATTCGATCGAACTCGCGCGCTGCGTCGGCCAGCAGCCGGGCGACCTGAAGGGCGCGCTCGACACCTACGAAGCCGTGCGCAGCGTGGAAGTGCTGCGCATCCAGAACGCCGCGCGCAACTCGACCGAGTGGTTCGAGAACGTGTCGCGCTACGCCAACCTGCCGACCGAGCAGTTTGCCTACTCGCTGCTCACGCGCAGCCAGCGCATCAGCCACGAGAATCTGCGCCAGCGCGACAAGGCCTATCTCGAATCGTTTGAAGACTGGATTGCTGAGCAAGCCGGTGCACCGCGCGTGCCTGACCACGGCTCGGTGCCGCCGATGTTCACGCCGTTCACCGTGCGCGGCGTCACGCTCAAGAATCGCGTGGTGGTGTCGCCGATGGCGCAGTACTCGTGCGACGACGGCCACCCGGCGGACTATCACCTCGTGCACCTGGGCGCGCGCGCCATGGGCGGTGCCGGGCTTGTGATGGCTGAAATGACCTGCGTCTCACCCGATGCACGCATCACCCCGGGCTGCCCGGGCTTGTGGAACACCGAACACCGCGACGGCTGGGCGCGCATCGTGCAGTTCGTGCATGGCAACAGCGATGCCAAGCTCGGCATCCAGCTCGGCCACGCGGGCGCCAAGGGCTCGACGCGGGTGGCGTGGGAGGGCATCGACCTGCCGCTGCCGGATGGCAACTGGCCGCTGACCTCCGCTTCGCCGCAGCAGTATCTGGATGGCGTGAGCCAGTGGTCGCACGCCATGACGCGCGACGACATGGACCGTGTGCGCGACGACTTCGTCCGCTCGGCACGCCTGGCCGCCGAGGCCGGCTTTGACTGGCTGGAGTTGCACTGCGCGCACGGCTATCTGCTGTCGTCGTTCATCTCGCCGCTGACCAATCAGCGCAGTGACGCATACGGCGGCTCGCTGGAGAACCGCCTGCGCTTCCCGCTCGAAGTCTTCCACGCCGTGCGCGAGGTGTGGCCGCAAACCAAGCCGATGTCGGTGCGCATCTCCGCGCACGACTGGGTGGAAGGCGGCATCACGCCGGACGATGCGGTGGAAATCGCCCGCATCTTCAAGGCTGCGGGCGCGGACATGATCGACTGCTCGTCGGGCCAGGTCAGCAAGAAGGAGCAGCCGGTGTTCGGCCGCATGTTCCAGACGCCGTTTGCCGACCGCGTGCGCAACGAGGCGGGCATCGCCACCATCGCCGTGGGCGCGATCTCGGAGGCGGACCACGTCAACAGCATCATCGCCGCCGGCCGTGCCGACCTGTGCGCCGTGGCGCGTCCGCACCTGGCCAACCCGGCCTGGACGCTGAACGAGGCCGCGCGCATCGGTTACCTCGACATGCCGTGGCCCAAGCAGTACCGCGCCGGCAAGCTGCAGCTCGAACGGAACCTGGAGCGCGAGCGCGCGATGGCGGCGCAGGCGGCGGGGCTCTCGCCGCTGGAGCAGGCGAACCGCATGCAGGGGGTTTGAGATGCCGATGCTGGCAGGACACCATGCCGTCGTCACCGGCGCGGGCCGGGGCATCGGGGCCGCGATCGCCGCGCAACTGGCCGCGCAAGGCGCCACGCTCACGCTGATGGGGCGCAACGCAGCCGTGTTGGAAGCGACTGCGGCTACGCTGCCGGACAGTGCACGCGCCCAGGTGGTCACGTGCGATGTGGCGGACGCAGCGAGCGTGTCGACGGCCTTCGAATCGGCGCGCGCCGGGCTCGGCCCGATCTCGATCCTCGTCAACAACGCGGGGCAGGCCGAGAGCGCGCCGTTCGCCAAGACCTCGCTCGACCAGTGGCAGCGCATGCTAGCCGTCAACCTGACCGGCACCTTCCTGTGCACGCAGGCTGCGTTGGCTGATGTGCAGGCGTCGGGCCGTGGGCGCATCGTCAACATCGCCAGCACGGCCGGGCAGCGCGGCTACGCTTACGTGTCGGCCTACGTGGCGGCCAAGCATGGCGTGATCGGCCTCACGCGCTCGCTGGCGCTGGAGCTGGCCGCGCGCGGCGTGACCGTCAACGCCGTGTGCCCCGGCTACACCGAAACCGACATCGTGCGCGAGAGCATCGACCGCATCGTCGCCCGCACCGGCCGCAGCGCCGAGGAAGCGCGCGCCGAACTGACCAAGGGCAACCCGCAAGGCCGGCTGGTGACACCGGACGAGGTGGCCAACGCCGTGGTGTGGCTGTGCTCGGATGGCGCATCGTCGATCACGGGCCAGGCCATTTCGGTCTCGGGCGGGGAGGTGATGTGAGCACCAGCCGCACTCGCCGCAAGACCGCCTTCGCGACGCGCGCCTCCGGCTATCACAAGGTGGTGGAGGTGCTCGGCGATGAGCGCATCGGCCTGGAGGCCCGCGCGCAGGCCGACGACCATATCGACGTGAAGATCTGGCTGCGCCTGCTGGCCTGCAGCACGCAGATCGAACAGCAGATTCGCCAGCGTCTGCGCACGCGCTTCAACACCACGCTGCCGCGCTTCGACTACCTCGCCCAGCTCGACCGCTACCCGGACGGCATGCGCATGAACGTGCTGTCGCGCTACCTGATGGTGACGGGCGGCAACGTGACCGGCCTGACCGACCAGTTGGAGAAGGAAGGGCTGGTCAAGCGCGAACCCGACCCGGACGACCGCCGCTCCTTCCGCGTGTCGCTCACGGCCGCCGGCCGCCAGAACTTTGCCGAGATGGCTGCCGAACACGAACGCTGGCTGATCGAGATGTTCGATGGCCTGGGCGTTGCCAACAAGGACGCGCTTTACGCGCAACTGGGCCGGCTGCGCATGCATCTGGCCGAGCGCGAAGTTGAGCTCGACGCCCGCGATGATCAATCCTCCCCGACCCTGAATAAACCATGACCGACCGCATCGATCCGGCCCTGCTGGCCGGCAACCGCCGCCCGCTCGCGGGCTACCAGGCCACGCACTTCAAGTGGAGCGTGGTGGGCGGCGTCGCCACCA